>JBMTAR010000156.1:0-4967 GCA_049428925.1 Gemmatimonadaceae bacterium | reverse complement strand
GGCACGGCGCTGCGCGAGGAGCTTGGTGGCGGGTTACCCGTGCTGATGCACATCTCGAATTTCCGACCCGTGAAGCGGGTCTGCGATGTGGTGCGGATCTTCGCGCGGGTGCGCGCATCGCGACACTGTGTCCTCGTGATGGTCGGCGATGGCCCCGATCGGCACGCCGCAGAGGAGGAGGCGCGTCGCCTCGGGGTCTTCGCTGACGTGCGATTCCTGGGCAAGATCGACAGCGTCGCCCCGCTGCTCGCCGCCGCCGACGTGTATGTGTTTCCCTCCGAGAGTGAGAGCTTCGGCCTCAGTGCGCTCGAGGCCCTCGCCAGCGGCGTGCCCGTCGTTGCCGCGAAGGTCGGGGGGGTCCCCGAGGTCGTCCGGGACGGCGTGACGGGCGCGCTCCTCCCGCTCGGAGACATCGACGGGATGGCCGCCGCCACCGCGCGCTTTCTGGAACCGACCGCTTGGGCGTCGGCCAGCGCAGCTGCCAGCGCTGATGCGCGCGCCCGGTTCGCGACCGCGGATGTCGTGGCGCGCTACGAGGCGCTCTACGCTGACGCGCGCGCCCACGTGCGCTGAGTCCGCCGAGTACCTTTCGCGCATGCAGGAACCGACCGTCTTCCAGGCGCTCGTCCTCGGGATCCTCCAAGGGCTCACCGAGTTCCTCCCCGTCTCGAGCTCGGCGCACCTCGCGCTCACGCCGTGGGTGATGGGATGGCCGCCCGCCGGTCTCGCCTTCGATCTCGCGCTGCACGTCGGGACGTTGCTCACCCTCGGGTGGTACTTCCGTGGGGAGTGGCGCACGCTCCTGCTCGGTGGCATCACGTTGCTCCGGCACCGCCGAGCCGTGGATGAGGCGTCGCGACGGGCGGCGTTCATTCTCGTCGCCTCGATCCCGGCGGGGCTCGCCGGTGTCCTGTTGGATGACTATGCCGAGAGTGTCTTCCGGGCCCCGGCCGTCACCGCGACCGCGTTGATCGTGATGGGCGTCGTGCTCTGGGCCGTCGACCGCGGCGTGGCGGCGCGTCGTGATCGCGCCACGATGACCTGGCGCGACGCGCTGGCCATCGGGTGCGCACAGGTGCTCGCCCTCGTGCCGGGCGTCTCGCGTTCTGGCTCGACGATCACGGCGGGCCGCGCCCTCGGCTTCGATCGCAGTGCCGCCGCCGTCTTCTCCTTTCTGATGTCGATGCCGATCATCGCGGCGGCCGTCGCGCTGAAGGTGCCGACCGCGCTTCGTGAGACCGGGATCACGCTCCCGCTTCTCGTGGGCGTGCTGAGTGCCGCCCTCTCGAGCTGGGTGGCGATCGCCTTCCTGCTCCGCTACGTCTCGCAGCGCGGCTACGCCCTCTTCGCGGTGTATCGCGTCGCGCTTGGGATCGTGATTCTTGCGCTCCTCGGCACACGAGGCGCCTGGTGACCTGGTTCGGCCACGACGGGCCGTCCCTGGCGGGGGAACTCGGGCTGCCGCGGGTCGAGGCGTACGCCGCGCTCGCATCGACGATGGACGAGGCACATCGACTCGCGGCGGAGGGCGCGCCCGCGGGGACCATGGTTCTCGCCGAGGCGCAGACGCGCGGGCGGGGCCGCGAGGGGCGCCGATGGATGTCCCGCCCCGGCGCGGGACTCTGGGTCACGATGATCGAACGGCCATCCGACCCGGAGGCCGTCGCCGCGCTCTCCCTTCGTGTGGGGCTCGCCCTGGCACCGGTGCTCGAGCGATGGAGCGAGGGTGCGGTCTCCCTCAAATGGCCGAACGATCTCTTCGTCGGTGAGGGGAAGCTCGCTGGGGTGCTCGTCGAGGCGCGGTGGCGCGGGGACCGGCCGGACTGGGTCGCGGTCGGTGTCGGGGTCAATCTCGTGGCGCCGGAGGAGGTGGCGGTCCCCACCGCTCACCTGGGACCCGTCGCACCCGTCGAGTTGCTTCGAGCGACCAGTGCAGCGATCCGCGGCGCGGCGGCCGCCGTCGGGCCGCTGACCCCCCGCGAGCGCGACACCTTTACCGCGCGCGACCTGGCCGCTGGCCGCGCGATCGTGGAGCCGGTGCCGGGTCTGGCGCGCGGCATCGCGGCCTCCGGCGCGCTCCTCGTCGAGACCGCGGCTGGACTCTCGGCGCACGCGTCGGGATCGTTGATCTTCGCTTCCACCAAGGAGGGACGCTGATGCTGCTCGTCGCCGATGTCGGGAACACGGAGACCACGCTGGGGCTCTGCGAGGGTGAAGCGGTCGTCGTGCATTGGCGCGTCACCACGGAGGCGGCGCGCACACCGGACGAGGTGCATCTCCTCCTCGATGGGCTGCTGCGGGCCGGCGGCGTCGACGCGCGGCGACTGAGCGGTGCGGCCGTCGGCTCGGTGGTGCCGGCGGTGACCGCGCCGCTCGCCGAGGCGATGCGGCGTCTCACGGGTCAGCCGACGGTGGTGGTCGACGCGCACGCGCCCCTCGGCATCACGTTGGCGGTGGACGAGCCGCTCACCGTCGGCGCGGATCGGATCATCAACACCCTCGCGGCGAGCCGGCTGCACGGCGTGGACTGCATCGTCGTGGATCTCGGAACCGCGACGACGTACGACTGCATCACCGCCGACGGGGTCTTCCTCGGCGGCATCATCCAGCCCGGGGTGCGGACCTCGGCGGAGACGCTCTTCCGGCGCACCGCGAAGCTCGCGGCGACCGAGTTGACGGCACCGAAGCGGGTGATCGGGACGCGCACTGACGAATGCATCCGATCTGGGGTCGTTCTCGGGGCGGCCGCGTCGGTCGACGGGCTGGTCCGCCGCATCAAGGCGGAGTGGCCGCGGGCGACCGTCCCTCGGGTAATCGCGACCGGCGGGCTCGCAGCCGTCATCCAGCCGCACGCGTCGGAGATCGAGTCCGTGGAGCCGGATCTGACCCTGCACGGATTGCGCTTGGCGCACGGGATTCTGACGGCGCATTGAAGCAGGGGGGGCTGGCCTCGCCGTGCTTCCGCTCTTTCGGCCCCACCCGGCCTGTGCTGGAACCCCAGCCGGCAATTCTGGCAGGCCCTCTGCCGCGACGACTTTTCGGCGCGTCACTCTGACCGCCATAAGCCATTGTTCAGCAATAGCTTAAGTCAATTCTAGGCCCAGTTGACTGGCCCAATTCTTGCCCCTAACTTTGAACGTGTTAGCACTCCGCTGAATTGAGTGCCAACGCAAAGTGGGTCGTTTCATATCCCTTCACTCACACCGTTGGAGAATCTGATCCATGGCGAAGAATGCCAGCGAGAAGGTCGCGCCCCTGGCCGACCGCGTCGTCGTCAAGGCGATGGAGGAGGCCGAGCAGATGCGCGGCGGGCTCTACATCCCGGACACGGCGAAGGAGAAGCCGCAGCAGGGCGAAGTGATCGCCGTCGGCCCCGGCCGCACCGAGGACGGCAAGCGCGTCCCGATGGAGGTCAAGACGGGCGACAAGGTGCTCTATGGCAAGTACTCGGGCACCGAGGTCACCATCGACGGGGAGCAGCTCCTCATCCTCCGCGAGAGCGACATCCTCGCGATCGTCAAGTAATCCTCTCCCTCCCAACCACCTAGGTCCACTGACATGGCTGCCAAGGAACTCCATTTCAACACCGATGCGCGCGCGGCCCTGAAGCGCGGCGTCGACCAGCTCGCCGAGGCCGTGAAGGTCACGCTCGGCCCGAAGGGGCGGAACGTCGTCATCGACAAGAAGTTCGGCGCCCCGACCGTCACCAAGGACGGCGTGACCGTCGCGAAGGAGATCGAGCTCGCCGATCCGATCGAGAACATGGGCGCGCAGATGGTGAAGGAGGTCGCGACCAAGACCTCCGATCTCGCCGGCGACGGCACCACCACCGCGACCGTGCTCGCGCAGGCGATCTTCCGCGAGGGCCTCAAGAACGTGACGGCCGGCGCGAATCCGATGGCGATCAAGCGCGGTGTCGACAAGGCCGTCGCGGCCATCGTCGAGGAGCTCAAGAAGCTCTCTGTCCCCACCTCGGGGAAGAAGGAGATCGCGCAGGTCGGCACCATCTCGGCCAACAATGACCCAGAGATCGGCAATCTCATCGCTGAGGCGATGGAGAAGGTCGGTAAGGACGGCGTCATCACCGTCGAGGAGGCCAAGGGCCTCGAGACGACCCTCGACACGGTCGACGGCATGCAGTTCGACCGCGGCTACCTCTCGCCGTACTTCATCACGGATCCGGACAAGATGGAGGCCGTCCTCGAGGACGCCTTCCTCCTCATCCACGACAAGAAGATCTCCGCGATGAAGGACCTCCTCCCGGTCCTCGAGAAGGTCGCGCAGACCGGCAAGCCCCTCTGCATCCTCGCCGAGGACATCGAGGGCGAGGCGCTCGCCACGCTCGTCGTCAACAAGCTCCGCGGCACCCTCCGCGTCGCGGCCGTGAAGGCCCCGGGCTTCGGTGACCGCCGCAAGGCGATGCTCGAGGACATCGCGACCCTGACCAAGGGCAACGTGATCTCCGAGGAGGTCGGCTTCAAGCTCGAGAACGCGGTGCTCGCCGACCTCGGCCGCGCCAAGCGCATCGTGATCGACAAGGACAACACGACGATCATCGACGGCCACGGCGACGAGGACAAGATCAAGGGCCGCATCAAGGAGATCGAGGTTGCGATCGAGAAGTCGACGAGCGACTACGACAAGGAGAAGCTCCAGGAGCGGAAGGCGAAGCTCGCCGGTGGCGTGGCGGTGATCAACGTCGGCGCCGCGACCGAGAGTGAGATGAAGGAGAAGAAGGCCCGCGTCGAGGACGCGCTGCACGCGACCCGCGCGGCCGTCGAGGAGGGCATCGTCCCGGGCGGCGGCGTCGCGCTGATCCGCGCGCAGAGCGCCCTGAAGGGGATGAAGCTCGATGGCGACGAGCAGATCGGCGTCGACATCATCAAGCGTGCCGTCGAGGAGCCGATCCGCATGATCGTTGCCAATGCCGGCGGCGAGGGCTCCATCGTCGTCGAGAAGGTGCGCGC
>JBMTAR010000155.1:0-4974 GCA_049428925.1 Gemmatimonadaceae bacterium | reverse complement strand
TCGATGTAGATCCCCTGCCCGAAGATCCCCTGCGCCGCGACCGACCCGTCGTCGTACGTCCACCACTGGTAGCCGTAGCCGCGCCCGGGCTCGCCGATCTCCTGATGCTTCACCGTCGCCTGCGCGAACCAATCGGGCGGCACGATCTGCCGGCCATTCACATTCCCGTTCGCGAGCACCACGAGCCCCATCCGCGCATAGTCGCGCGTCGACGCTTGAATGCAGCACCCGGCGATCTCGTGCCCCGTCTTCCCCAGCAACCAGGTGGCATCGGCTTCCATCCCCGCCGGATGCCAGATCTTCTCCTCGAGGTAGCGTGCGAGCGGTTTGCCTGTGGCCGAGGAGACCAGCACGCCGATGAGATTCGTCTCACCGGTGTTGTAGTGCCAGACTGTGCCCGGCGGATGTGCACGCGGCAACGTGCGCATATAGCTGACTGTCGCGTCCATCCCCGCATCAGGCTTCGCGTTGTTGAACTTCGCGACGTCAGCCTCGGGATCCTCGTAGTCCTCGTTCCACCGCACGCCGGACGTCATCGTCAGGAGCTGCCGGATCGTCACATCGTCATACGCGGAGCCGCGCAGGTCGGGGATGTAGCGGCTCACCGTGTCATCGAGGCTCTTGATGTAGCCATCCTGGATCGCCGCACCCACGAGCGTCGAGGTGAACGACTTCGCCACCGAGAAACTCGTCCACCGCCCCGCCGCACTGAAGCCGAGCCCATAGCGCTCGAGCCGGATCTTCCCGTCCTGCAGGATGACGATGCCGGCGGTGTTCTGCTCGCGCATATAGTCCTCGAGCCCGGGGATCTCGAGCGGCGCGCCCGCGGGGAGGGCGAGCGGCGTCGGCGAGGCGGAGATGCGCGACGCCTTCGCGAGGATCGGCAGGCGATCCAGCGCGCGGAAGGCGGCCTCGCGCTGCGACTGACTCCAGCTCAGGACGTCCCGGTCAGTGGGGAACGCGGACAGGAGCCCACGGGTCTCGGGGTCCAGAGCATTCCACCAGAGGCCGCCTCCGACGGTGAGGCAGGCGAGCGAGGCGAGGGCGAGGGTGCGAATCCGCATTGGGGATGAATGACCTGTGAGAGTGACCGCTGGAGGCGAGAGGCTCGGTGCCGATGAAGCGCGCTAGCGCGATCCGAAATACACCACATTGGGGGCGTCAGAACGCGCGAGGACCATGTCAGCGAGACGGTCCTCGTTCAGATCCGCGACGGTGATGCCGTAGACGATGCCCTGCGCATCGCCGAAGGGCATCGGCGTGAACTGCCCCGGCCCCTCATTGAAGAAGACGATCGGGCGCGCGTTGGTGTAGCCGACGATGACATCGGGCCGGCCGTTCGCATCCACGTCGGATACTGCCAATGCGTACGGCTTCTGACCCGCAGGCCCGAGAGGCGCCGCATTGGCGAATCGCCCCCCCACCACGCCGCGCATCACGAGCGCAGTCCCGAGCTCGTCGATCGCCGCCAGATCCATCAGGCCGTCGCCATCGAAGTCCGCGGCCTGCGCCGCCCGGATGGTGGCCCGCGCCGGCCCGAACGGCACGCGCGTGGGGAAGTTGCCGCGTCCGTCGTTGAGTAGCACGACCCCCTGCCCGCCGTCACGATGCGGCACGAGGAGATCGAGCGCGCGGTCCCCATTCACATCGGCCATCGTAATGGTCGTGGCGGAACCAGTCGAAATCTCGCGGCAGGGCTCGCGCACACGCCCGCCGGCCATGCCCATGCAGAGGTAGCTCGCTACCGCCTGCCGGCTCCCACGATTGGCGAGCGCTAAATCAGGAAAGCCGTCACCGTTCACGTCGCCGACGGCCACATGCCGCGTGTTCCAGTCCGGATCCCCGAATGTGGTGATGAGCCGGTACCGCCCGGTGCCGTCGTTGCGATACAGCTTCTTGGCGTCCGGCGAATCGTTGCTCACCACCAGATCGAGCGCGCCGTCCCGGTCGAGATCGACGAGGATCCCGGAATACGAGCGGTCCGCCGCCGTGTCCACCGGGATTGGCCGCTGAAAGTGCCCGCGCCCGTCGCCGAGGAGGACGAGGTTCTGCAGCGGCCAATGGCGCCCCTTCACCAGCACGATGTCTTGGTGGCCGTCGCGGTTCACGTCGCCGACGCTCGCGCTGGCAGAGGTATAACCGGAATCCTCGAGGGCGAGCGCACGCTCGAACCGGCGCGCGCCAGGACCGGTCCCAGCGGCAGACGCCGCGCCCACCGCCGCATTCGCCGGCGCGCCCGCGGCCGCGCCAGCGGCGGCGTCACGCCCTGCGCTTCCCCGCACCCGCGCGCTGCACTTCACCTCCACGAGCGCCGCCGGCCGCGGCATCGCGGTGACCGAGAGTGTCGCGCGCACCGGCGGATTCGACGGGAAGAACCTGATATACTCGGCGTTCATCGCCGCGTAGTCCGCCATGTCCTTCAGGAACACGGTGCACTCGGCCACATCCGCCATCGTCGCACCGCCCGCCGCGAAGGCGGTGCGGATGTTCTCCATCGTCTGCCGTGTCTGCGCGGCGATCCCACCCTCGACGATCTCCTGCGTGCCGGGCTTGAGCCCGGTCATCCCGGCGACGAAGACCCAGTCCCCATCGCGCACCGCGACCGAGTAGGCGGGCACGAGCGGCGCGAGCCCCGGCGGGTTGAGCACCTCGCGGTCACCTGAGGCAGCGGCAGCACGCGCCGGCACCACGATCGGCGTGAACCAGGTGGGGGCGATCGTCCGACTGTTCGGCGAGGCGCGCTTCACCTCGTCGAGGAACTTCGCGCGGTCGGCGAGCGCAGCGGCACTCGGTTTCGGATCACCGTACGCGTCCGCGTGGCTCGGGATGACGAGCGCGGGGTGGCCGAGCGCACGCATCAGGCGGCCGGTGAAATCGTAGATCTCGAGACGCTGGCTGTTCGCACCGACGAGGGCGATGTCGGGGCGCAGTCCTTCCATCTCGCGCTCGAGGTAGTTCATCGAGCCCATAATCAGGATCTCGTGCCCACCGATGCGCAGCAGGTAGGCGAGACTGCCGCCCTCTTGGTAATCGCGCCGACGGAGAGGCGCCGAGAGTCCCCGTGGGGCGGTGCCGGCGATGCCGCGTCCGTTGTTGAAGTACCGCTTGTCGTCGAGCGCGCTGTGGATGCTCGGGATGACCTTGAGGGAGAAGCCCTCGAAGTCGTAGTCCTCGCCGCCCTTCACCGTGATGAGCTGCTGCTCGGGCACGCGGTACGCACGCGCCAGGTTGGCGGCGGTCTCGTGCCCCACCACCACGGCGCCCGTGCGCTTGGCGATCGGCCCCGCGTCGAGCGCGTGATCGGAGTGGCCGTGCGTGATGAGGATGTAGTCGGCGCGCGGCACGTGCCGATTGATGAGCGCCGTGTCCGGGGCGTAGATGCCGTCGGGGTCGGGCCCCTCGGGCTTCGCGCCCGGCTGCCAACGCGCGAACTGCGTCAGGAAGGGATCGACCAGGACGACGTGCGTGCCGTCGGTGATCTCCCACCCGGCGTTGCCGAGGTAGGTGAGGCGGACCTCCCCGGGAGCGAGGGGGGCGGCGGCGGGTGTGGTGACGCGGGCCGATCCCTGTGCGAGGAGGGGGGCGCCGATCAGGAGCAGGGCGAGTCGGGCGAGCCAGCGACGGGACATCAGCCACTCCGGGTGGAAGGCGGGGATTGGGCGAAGAATATGCAGCCCGAGGGATTTTGATGCCGAGTCAGGTGATGATGGCGTCAATGTTTCGTCGATCACCGTCTTGCGCCTTCGAAGGACCGGAGGGTATCGTGTATACATTCATCATATACTGACAGATGCTCGATATCGCCGCCCTCCTCGCCGACGCGGAGGGGTTTGACTGGGACGCGGGGAACATCGAGAAGAATGTCCTGAACCACGGGGTCACCCGAGGCGAAGCCGAGGAGATCTTCTTCTTCGCCCCGATTGTTCTCTTGGAGGATGCCAAGCACTCGGTCGCCGAGTGTCGGTTTCTGATCTTTGGTCCCACCGCGACCGGCCGACTCCTGACCGCCGCCTTCACCCTGCGCCGCCGCCGTATCCGCATCATCTCCGTCCGCGACATGAGTCGCCAGGAGCGCCGCCGCTATGCCGAAGTCCCCTAAGAAGGTTCGCGAAGTGCCCACCTTCCGCTCCGACGAGGAGGCGGGCGCCTTCTGGCGGTCGCACGATACCACCGCGTACCTCGATTGGAGCTCGGCCCAGCGGGTGCAGTTCACCAAGCTCCGCCCGTCGACGACGACCATTTCGCTACGGCTTCCGCAGGGGCTGCTGGATGCGTTGCGGGTGCTGGCGAACGAGCGGGATGTGCCCTACCAGAGCCTGCTCAAGATTTTCTTGGCAGAGCGGATTGCGCAGGAGCGAGGGATGCGCCGGCGGCGCGTGCGCGGCTAGGATTCAGGATGCGCGTCGCCATCGTGGGAGGCCCCGGCATCGGCAAGAGCACCCTGCTCCGCCAGCTCGGCGACCTCTATCGCAACGGGTCGTATGGGGAGGGTGAGCAGGGGGTGTGGGATCCCCGCGTCCTCGCCGACATCGCCGCCGGCCGGAATCCGGTGGGGGTGACGGCCTACTTCGCGCGACTCTACGACGCGAATTACCGCCACGCGGCGCAGCACGATTCATCCGGGGCGGTGGTGTTCATTGAGGGCTCGCGGCTCACCCTCGAGGCCCACATCGCGGAGTATCCAGCGGAGTTTCACGCCGGCCTCCGCGACGTCCTCTCCATTGGCGACGACTGGTCGCCCGACCGGACGATCGTGCTCACCTCGAGCACCGATACCATTGAGAAGCACATCCGGCTCCGGCGGCGGGCGCACGAGGAGATCGACCGGATGGTGGAGCGCTTCCGTCTTATTGATGCGGAGTTCCGGCGCTTGGCGCCGGCCTACCCCGGCACCGTGGTGATCAACCGCGACGGGATGGAGTTCCACACGCGCGAGGGGCTGGACGCCGTCATCGCGGCGGCGGGGTTGCCGCC
>JBMTAR010000154.1:0-4999 GCA_049428925.1 Gemmatimonadaceae bacterium | reverse complement strand
CCAGAGCGCCTCCTCGTTCCGGCGCCGGATCCCGCGCATGATGTTGAGCCCCCAGGTCTGCACGTCCCCGCCGCCGTAGCGGATGGTGGAGAAGGGGATCCGGAACTCGGCGTACCACCCGAGCGAGTCCTGCGAGGTGCGGACGGTCCAGCTCGCGTCCCAATTGACGTTCACGCCGCCGAGCGCACCGGCCTGGGCGCGGTTCTGCCCGTTGGCGAAGACCCCGCCCCCCTCGCCCTCACGGATGATCTGCTCGTCGTGCTCGATCCCCGACGGCGTGGTGCCGAAGAGGAAGCCGTTCTGCCGGTCGTGGTAGGTGTCGAGGATGAAGGCGAAGTAATCGCTGTTCGTGAGCGTCACGTCGCGGATCTTCTCGCTCGGCACGATCAGCTGCGGCTCCCGGTCGTAGAGCCACGCGCCCACGTAGAGCGCCTCACCGTCGGTGAGGATGCGCACCTCGGTGCGCTCGGTGACGGGGGTGCCTTCGAGGGGTTCCCGCTGTACGAAGTCGGTGAACGGCGTCCCCTCGCGCCAGGCGGCGTCGTCGAGTCGGCCGTCGACGGTCGGCGCGGTCCGCACGACGGTCGCACGGCCCGTCCGGCCGCCACCGGTCATCGGGGCGTTGGATTGCGCAGTGACGGGGCGGGCGAGCCCCAAGCCGAGGGCGAGCGCGAGGAGCAGAGCGGGGACGGGCACGAGCGGAGGGGCGCGAGTGGTTGGACGAACCTGAGACCGCGGAAAGCTGTGGTCTCCGGGCTCGGACCGCCAATGAAGGCGCACGCCGCGCGCGCCGGTGCTCCTGTCGTACCCGGTCCGTTCTGCCGACTCCGTCGGGCTGGCGCCTCGTGCTACGGGAAGCCGCGCATCACCCGCTTCACGCCGTCACGGATCGCCGGCCCCGCGTCCCGAGTCGCCCGCGAGCTCACCTCGGCGGACATCACGCCACGCCAGAGGACGACCTTCCCGTCGGGGGTGACCGCGTCGATCACCAGGGTGCCCTCGTCCCACCGCACCGTGCGCGACTCGATCTCCTCCGGGGTGCCGTACCACCACCAGGGGTCCCAGCGGCGCGCGCAGCCGGGCGGGCAGTAGGTGTCGTCGCGCGGGGGGAGGGTGTCGACGCGAGCGCGGCGCGCGAGGTGGTAGTGCACGAGGAACTGCGCGAGCTCCGGGGTGGTCCGCTGGAACCGCCGCGCCACGAGCTCGTTCTCGATGGCGTCGGCGATCTCCCGGTCGATCGTGTCGGGTACGGTCGTGCCGCCCGCGGTCACGGGATACCCGTCGGAGTCCGGGGGGCTCCAGGCCCAGCGGGCATCGGCCGGGATCACCCGGTCGGGGGCGCGCTCGTAACGGATGGAGGGGCCGCAGGCGGCGAGTCCGCCCGCGATCAGGAGGAGGAGTGGGAAGGGACGCATGGGCCCACGATGGGGTATCAGTGGCGGCCCGTCCGTCAGGGAGCAGGGACGACCGCCTCAGGGAACCCCGCGCCGCTTGTGGCCCCCCTTCCGCCGAGCGTACGTTCCGCGCGTCGTGCCGCTCCCCCTCCCCCTGCGCTGAGGTCTCGGATGTTCGCTCCGACCCCGCCCGCCGCGCGCCGATGGTCCGGCGCCGCCCTTCTGTTTCTGTCGACTGCGCTGACCGCCGGCGCCCAGCTCCCCGCCGGCGTGAACGCCGGCCCGTGGCAGGATCTCCTCGCCGGTGGGGCCGACCGGCACTGGCGGGAGTACCGCCAGGAGACGCTGCCTTCCGGCTGGCAGTACGATGCCGCCACCAACACCCTGACGCGGCGAAGCGGGAAGGACATCGTCACCCGGTCCGACTACGGCGACTTCGAGCTCGAGCTCGAGTGGAAGGTCGGTCCCAAGGGGAACAGCGGGATCTTCTACCGCGCCACCGAGTCGACCGACGTCATCTATGAGAACGCCACGGAGATGCAGGTCCTCGACAACGCGGGCCACAACGACGGTCGGAATGCGCTGACCTCGGCCGGTGCCAACTACGCGCTCTACGCCCCGGTCCGTGACGTCTCGCGGCCCGCCGGGGAGTGGAATCGCGTCCGCATCGTCGCCGTCGGCCCGCACGTGGAGCACTGGCTCAACGGCGTGAAGGTCGTCGAGTACGAGGCCTGGACTCCCGAGTGGACCGCGAAGGTGAAGGCCTCGAAGTTCAACGAGTGGCCGCCCTACGGCCTCGCCCGCCGCGGTCACATCGGGTTGCAGGACCACGGCGACGTGGTCTCGTTCCGGAACATCCGCATCCGGGAGCTCTCGCGATGATCAAGCTCAAGCTCGGCACGATGATGTTCCTCCAGTACTTCATCTGGGGGATCTGGTTCGTCACGATGGGGACCTACCTCGGGCAGACGCTCGGCTTCGATGACCAGCAGATCGGCCTCGCCTACGGCGCCACGGCGATCGCGGCGCTCGTCTCCCCCTTCTTCATCGGGGCGGTGGCCGACCGGTACACCAACAGTGAGAAGCTCCTCGCGGCGCTGCACCTCGCCGGCGCGGCGGTGATGTGGATGGTCTCGCGGCAGGCGTCGTTCGACACCTTCTACCCGCTGCTGATCGTCTATGCGCTCTGCTTCATGCCGACGCTCTCGCTCACCAACGGGATCGCCTTCGCGCACGTGAAGGACGCGACGAAGGAGTTCCCGCTGATCCGCGTGCTCGGCACGATCGGGTGGATCGCGGCGGGGATCCTGGTGGGGAAGGTGCTCACGGCGGACAAGACGGCGCTCCCGATGCAGCTCGCCGCCGGGGCGAGCGCGGTGATGGGGCTCTTCGCCTTGGCCCTCCCGGCGACGCCCCCGACGGCGGCGGGCCGCGCCTTCTCGGTGCGCGACGCCCTCGGCCTCGACGCCCTGCAGCTGCTGCGGCACCGGGACTTCCTGATCTTCACGCTCGGCAGCTTCCTCCTCTGCATCCCGCTCCAGTTCTACTACACGTTCACGAACCCCTTCCTGAACGAGATCGGGGCGCCGGAGCCGGCCTTCATCCAGACCTTCGGGCAGATGAGCGAGATCGGCTTCATGGTGGTGCTCCCCGTGCTGATGTCGCGCTTCGGCATCAAGGGGATCATGCTCGGCGGGATGGCCGCCTGGGCGCTCCGCTACTTCGCCTTCGGGGCGGGGGACGCAGGGCAGGGGATGTGGCTCATCTACGCGGGCATCCTGCTGCACGGCATCTGCTACGACTTCTTCTTCGTCGGCGGGCAGATCTACACCGACCAGCGCGCCGGCGCCTCGATCCGCGGCGCGGCGCAGGGCTTCATCAACTTCGTGACGAACGGGCTCGGCTACTTCGTCGGCGCCTTCGTCTCGGGCCGCGTGGTGAACCAGTACGCGAGCCTCGATCCCGCCACCGGGGCGACGGTCCACGACTGGGCGCGCATCTGGCCGATCCCCGCCTACGGCGCGCTCGCCGTCTTCCTCCTCTTCGCGCTCACCTTCTCGGCCAAGGACGCCACCGCGTCCGCGGCCCGCGGACCCGGAGCTCACAGATGACCCCACTCGATCGTCGTCGTTTCGTCGGCGGGATGGCCGCCGCAGGTGCCGTGGCCGCGATGCCGCGCGCCCTCCACGCGCTGGCCGACGTGCCGGTGCAGCCGAACCAGAAACTCCGCGTCGCCTGCATCGGCGTCGGCGGGATGGGCTTCAACGATGTGCGCGGGATGGCCGACGAGCAGCTCGTCGCCTTCGCCGACGTCGACTGGCGCTCCGCCGAGCGCGCCTTCCGGACCTGGCCGACGGTGCGGCGCTACAAGGATTTCCGCGAGATGCTGGAGAAGGAGGCCAACAACATCGACGCGGTGACCGTCTCGACGCCTGACCACGTGCACGGTGCGGCGGCGATGATGGCGCTCAAGATGGGGAAGCACGTCTACTGCCAGAAGCCGCTCGCGCGCACGATCGGTGAGGTGCGTGCGCTCAAGGCCGAGGCGGCGCGGCGGCCGCGGCAGGCGACGCAGATGGGGAATCAGGGGCACACCGCCGAAGGGATCCGTCTCATCCGCGAGTGGGTGGAGGCGGGGCTCATCGGACCGGTGCGGCGCGTCGAGTACTGGACCAACCGGCCGATCTGGCCGCAGGCGGTGAATCGCAGCACGCAGGCGCACAACGTGCCGGAGACGATGGACTGGAACCTCTGGCTCGGCCCCGCGGCGATGCGCCCCTACAACCCGTCGTATGCGCCGTTCAACTGGCGCGGCTGGCTCGACTTCGGCACCGGCGCGATGGGCGATATGGCCTGCCACCTGATGGATGCGGCCTACTGGACGCTTGGGCTCAAGTATCCGTCGAAGATCATCCCGGAGAGCACGCTCCTCTACAGCGAGAGCTTCCCGGCGGCGGAGCGCATCACCTATGAGTTCCCGGCGATCGGGAACCGGCCCGCGGTCACGCTCGTCTGGCGTGACGGCTCGATCTTCCCGCCCGCGCCCGAGGGGTGGCCTGCGGACCAGGATTGGCCCTTCGATCGCGAGGGCGGGCAGGTCTGGATCGGCGACAAGGGGATGATTCTCGCGGGCACCTACGGCGAGAACCCGCGGCTCCTCGACCCGAAGGTCGCGGCCGAGGTCGCGGCGCGTCCTGTGCCGCAGAAGTATCCGCGCACGCGCGGCGTGTATCAGGAGTTCATCACCGCCTGCAAGACGGGCGGCCAGGGCGGCAGCGACTTCGCCGGCTACGCGGGTCCGATGACGGAGATGATCCTGATCGGCGTGCTCGCGGTGCGGATGGGGCGCACGCTCGAGATGAACCCCGACACGGGGGCGATCACGAACGCGACCCCGCCGAGCGAGTGGGTGAATCCGACGTTCCGCAGCGGGTGGTCGCTCTGAGCGACGGCGCCCGACGGGCCGTCAGCGAGCTCACGCCGTCGCGGCGCCAGCGCTCGGCGGCCTGATGCTCGTCGAGGCGTACGTCGACCAGCTCGAGACTGCCGTCGCCGCCGAGCGGAACGGGGCGGGGCGGCTCGAGCTCTGTGGACCGGGGGAGGGG
>JBMTAR010000153.1:0-5025 GCA_049428925.1 Gemmatimonadaceae bacterium | reverse complement strand
GGCCTCTCGACGATGGCGTTCCGGTACGAGGGGAAGATCCCGACGATGGAGTACAAGACGCTCCGGTACCCGGGGCACGCGAAGATCATGGAGGCGATCCGCGAACTCGGCCTCCTCGAGCTCGAGCCGGTGTCGGTGAAGGGGACGACGATCGTCCCGCGCGACGTCGCCATCGCCCAGATGCAGCCGCGCCTCACCAAGACCAACTCCCCCGACCTCGTCGCGCTTCGCGTGACGGTCTCCGGGACGAAGGGCGGGAAACCGGTCACTCACCACTTCGAGCTCGTCGACCGCTACGACGCGCAGCACGGGATCAGTGCGATGATGCGCACCACGGGGTACTCGCTCTCGATCACCGGCCAGCTCCAGGCCGAGGGGGCAGTCACCGCGAAGGGGGTCCACACCTCCGACGAGTGCATGCCGGGCGAGCGTTACGTGACGGAGCTCGCAAAGCGTGGAATCCTCATCCGGCAGTCGACCACCTGACGGCGCGGGGGGGGGGGGGGCGGGCCGTGACTCAGTTCCCGTCGGCGCCCGCGCGGGAGAAGTTGGCGAGCGTGACGCTCATCGCATCGATCGCCACCCGGGCGCGCGTGAGCGACGTCCCGTTGTAGATGAAGGAGAAGACGAGCTCCTCCCGGTCCCGCGTCGTGACGTAGCCCCCGAGCGAGATGACCGAGCCCGTCGTGCCGGTCTTCGCCCGCACGTTGTCCTGCGCCGCCGTGCCGCGCATCCGACCCGCCAACGTGCCGGTCCGCCCCGCAACGGGGAGCGAGTTCCGGAAGCTCTCCCCCCACGGCGTCCGTGGCGCGTACGCGAGGAGCTGCACCATCGACCGCGGCGTCACGCGATCGAGCGTCGAGAGGCCACTCCCGTCTCTCGCGGAGACGGCATCCCGGGGGACACCGACCTGCGCGGACAGGAACTCGCGCAGCGCCGCGTCCGCCTCGGCGGCCGACCCGACCGTGCCCGAGGTGCGCGCTGCGTTCCGGAAGATGAGTTCCGCGAAGTGATTGTCGCTGTCCTCGTTCATATGCGCGACGAGCCGCTCGAGCGGCTGTGACGCCCACGCCGTCACCGGCTGCGCGGTGAGCGGCGCGGCCCCCGCCTTGCTCTCACCCAGCACCTCGACACCGCGACGCTCGAGCGCGGTGCGGAAGGCCGCCGCCGCGAAGGTCTCCGGTGTTTCGATCATCAAGCGGTAGCTCCGGGCGCGGCTCTGACTCCCGATCCACCCCGACACATTCACGCGCCCCGTCAGCGTGTCGTGGCGCACACGGATCGCGGCACTGCGACTTCCCTGCCGCACGGTGACCGTCGATCGGAGCGGCACCCCCTCCTGCTGCCCGCCAAGGCTCACGACCGCCTGCCGCCCCGAGGGACGCACGACCACGGAGGTCATGTTGCTCGCGAGCGAGAGCGCGGAGACGCGCGGCGCGAATCGGGTCCGCAGGTTCGCGGGTTTCCAGCCCTCGGGGACCCGACGCGCCTCGAAGGCGCTCGCGTCGCCGAGGACATCCCCGCGCACCACGCGGATTCCCGCGTCCGCCACCTGCGCCGCGAGCGCGTCGAGGGCGTTGGCGGCTGGCCCATCGAGCCCGAGGGTCGGATCCCCGGCGCCGCGGAGAATCAGATCGCCCTCGATGGTGCCATCCACGAGGATGGGGCCGTTCCTGAGCACCTCGGTCTGGAACTGGTGCTGCGGCCCGAAGCGGTCGAGGGCGACCGCCGCCGTGTAGAGCTTCATCGTCGAGGCCGGGAGGAAACTCCCATCGGCATCGCGTGCGAAGAGGGTGTCCCCCGTCTCCGCCGACACCACGATGGCCCCCCAGCGCCCGTTGGCCGCCGCCCGAAGGACGCGCCCGAGGTGGGCCACGAGGGAGTCGACGCCGATCGGTTTGCCGGCGCGGATGGTCGGCCGAGCAGATCGCCTCTGTGTCGGTGCACGCCGGCTGGTCGTGCTCCGGTTCGTGGCGCGCGCCGACGAGCGGGTGGTGACGGTCGCCGGCTTCTTCGCAGCCTGTGCGGGCAGGTCGACCGGCGCACCGAGGCTCCCGATGACCAGCAGGGCGACGGCGCGGAGCAGCACGACAGGACGCATACTCCGGAGACGAGCGACGCCCGCGCGTGGTGACACGCCGCGCGAGCCGCGCGCCCGTCGCCCCTCAGGCCGCATGCACCTGGGCCCCGGCCCGATCATCGCGCTGGGAAGTGGACCATCGGAAGAAGATGACGGACGCCAGCCCATAGAAGAAGAGCCCGCCAGGGATCCACATGATGAGCCCGCCAAGGCGCTGGTCCTCGAGCGGCGACAGCCCCCAGAGCCGCGGGGCGCTCGCGTAAGCCGGGTACAGCACGTGGTCCGCGTACACGATGAAAATCGAGACGATCGTCATCGGGAGGGTCATCAGAAAGCTGTACAGCATCTGCCCGGGATAACTCAGCCGCGGGAGCTCAGGCAGCGGACTGAGCAACGGCCACCAGACGATCACCGCCGTCACCAAGAACATCAGGTGCTGCGTGATGTGCACCGGGTGATGGTACATCGCGCTGTTGTAGAGCGGCGGGAGGTGCCAGACGGCGAGGACGAGGTTGAACAGGGCGAACGCGGTCCGCGGGACCGTCACCCAGCGGGCGACGGCGGCGACCGTCGGCTGCGCCAGCGCGGGCCGGAGCATCCAGCCCGGCACCCCCATCAGCAGGAGGGGCGGCGTCACGAAGGTCAGCACGAGATGCTGGACCATGTGGCCGGTGAAGAGGTAATAGTCGCTGATGTCGTGGATTGGCCCGTTGAGGGTCAGGAACATCGCGAGCAGTCCCACCGCGACACTCGCCTGCCGCCCCGCCGAGAGCCGCTGGCCGTCGCGGCGGCGGTGCACGGTCACCCGCCATTGATACACCACCCAGAGGGCGAGCAGCCCGATGACGGTGCTCCAGTGGACGGTGAAGCCCCCTTGGGTCAGGTCAACCCGGGGATGCAGGAAGAGCGCGAGGCGCATGATCGCAATCTATATACCCGATGGGGGGTCCGGCCGTCGGCCGAACCCCCCATCGCATCGCCGGCGGACCGGTGGACGGACATCCCTACAGGCTGATCTTCGCGAAGAGGAAGAGGAGCGCGAAGATCGTCCCCGTGGCGACGATCAGTGGCCCCGTGAAGAGCGCCTTGAAGAGCTTGTGATCGTACTTGAGGTGCATGTAGAAGAGCACCACGATCGCGAACTTGGCCGCGCTCATGATCAGCAGCGAGGGGTTGAAGAGCGGCGAGCTCACCAACGCCGGGATGTAGTACGCCCAGACCTCGATGACGGTGATGAGCGTCAGGATCGCGGCGACCTTGAGGTACGTCGCGCCGGACGGATGCGCGTGCTCGGCGGGCTTGTGGTCGTGGGACATGGGGGCCTCGCGCTACTGGATGAGGTAGATGAGCGTGAAGATCGCGATCCAGACGACGTCGACGAAGTGCCAGTAGAGCGCGCAGATGTCGACGACCAGCTCGTCCTTCGGGGTGAGGCCGCGGGTGCGGTCGATCCAGAGGAGCGACATCAGCCAGAGCACGCCCACGGTCACGTGCGCGCCGTGGAAGCCGGTCAGCGTGAAGAAGGTCGAGCCGAAGAGATTCGTCTTGAGGGTGAGTCCCTCGCGGACGAACGAGGTGAACTCATAGGCCTGGAAGCCGAGAAAGGTCGCGCCGAGGAGCGCCGTCATCCCGAGCCAGAGCTGCGAGGAGCGCTGGGCGCGGGTCCACCAGCCGGCGCCGGCCGGGATCGGCTGACCCTTGAGCTGGACAGCCTGCAGGGCGAGCACCATCGCGAGCGACGACATCAGCAGAACGAAGGTCGAGGCTGAGGTCACCGGGATGTCGAGGATCGGCTTGAACACCTTCCCCGCGGCATCGACGTACTCGGTGTGCGGGAAGGGCCCCACGAGCGACTTCCCCTTGTAGATCAGGTAGGTCGAGATGAGGGAGGCGAAGAGCATGCACTCCGACCCGATGAACGCCCAGATGGCGATCTTCCGGTGGTCGAGCCCCGTGGTCGTGTGATGGTGGTGCGCGTGGCCGTCGTCGTGTCCGGCGACGGCCCCGTGGGATGCGGCGGCAGCGTGGGAAGCCACGATCGGTCTCCGATTACTCGAGGGGGGAGGTCAACCAGGCGTACAGCCCGCCGATGAGCATGGCGGCGCCGGTGAGCAGGATGGTGAGGCCGACGGCGTGATGATCGCGGAAGAGCAGCAGGCCGCCGAACATCACGACGAGACCGATCGCGGTGAAAAGGGGCTTGGCGGTCGGATACGGCATCGGGATGCCGAGCGCCTTGGCCGTATGGCTCGCCGTCTCCTCCTGCAGGTCGGACGGGTCGCTCGGGACCGCGTGACCCGACGGATCTGCGTTCCAGGTCGGCTCCTTCAGGTCCCAGAGCGGATAGCGCGAGCCGATCGTCGGGATGTTCGCGAAATTGTACTCGGGCGGCGGCGACGGGATCGACCACTCGAGGGTAGCCGCGTGCCAGGGATCGCCACCGGCCACGGCGCCGCGCGTCCGGCTGCGGACGAAGTTCCAGACGAAGACCGACGTCGCGACGACGAGTAGATAGGTCCCGTACGTCGCCATCAGGTTGAAGAGGTCCCAGCCCTGGCCCGCGTCATACGTGTAGATGCGGCGCGGCATCCCGAGGAGGCCGCTGAAGTGCATCGGGAAGAAGGTGAGGTTCATCCCGATGAAGTTCAGCCAGAAGTGCACGTTCCCGAGGCGCTCGTCGAGGAAGCGCCCGGTGATCTTCGGGTAGTAGAAGTAGATGCCGGCGAAAATCCCCATGATGGAGCCGCCGAAGAGCACGTAGTGGAAGTGCGCCACCACGAAATACGTGTCGGTCTGCTGCAGGTCGGCCGGCGGCGAGGAGTGCATCACGCCCGAGATGCCGCCGATGGTGAACATCGCGATGAGCGCGATCGCGAACTTCATCGGCACCGTGAAGCGGATCTCGCCGCTCCACATCGTCGCGATCCAGTTGAAGATCTTCACGC
>JBMTAR010000152.1:0-5027 GCA_049428925.1 Gemmatimonadaceae bacterium | reverse complement strand
GGGACCTCGATCCGACGATCGGCCGGGCGAAGGAGATCGAGCGCGTGATGGAGGTCCTCTCGCGCCGGAAGAAGAACAATCCGGTGCTGATCGGCGAGCCCGGCGTCGGGAAGACGGCGATCGTCGAGGGGCTCGCGCAGCTCATCGCGACGAACCAGTGCCCCGACTCGCTGCGGGACCATCGCGTCCTCTCGCTGGACATGGCGGCGGTGATCGCGGGGACGAAGTACCGCGGGCAGTTCGAGGAGCGCCTGAAGGCGGTGATGAGCGAGATTGCCCAGAACAAGCAGATCATCCTCTTCATCGACGAGTTGCACACGCTGGTCGGTGCCGGAGCGGCCGAAGGCGCGATCGACGCGAGCAACATGCTGAAGCCGGCCCTCGCGCGCGGCGAGCTGCAGTGCGTGGGTGCGTCGACGCTCAACGAGTACCGGAAGCACATCGAGAAGGACGGGGCGCTGGAGCGTCGGTTCCAGACCGTCGTGGTCGATCCGCCCTCGATCGAGGAGACGGTGGAGATTCTCAAGGGCCTGCGGCCGAAGTACGAGGAGCATCACCGCGTGACGATCCCCGACGAGACGCTCGGGATCGCGGCACGGCTCTCCGAGCGCTACATCACCGACCGCTTCCTGCCGGACAAGGCGATCGACGTGATCGACGAGGCAGGGGCGCGGGCGCGGTTGGCGGCCCAGGTGCCTCCCGTCGAGGTGCATGACCTGAAGGCGAAGCTCGAGGCGGTGAACGCGGACAAAGACGCCGCGGTGCGTGATCAGAACTTCGAGCTGGCGGCCTCGCTGCGCGACACCGAGCGCGACCTGCAGGGGCAGATCCGCACGCGGCAGGAGGAGTGGGAGTCGCGTCGGCAGTCGCTGCGGCCGGTGTTGGGCGAGGCGGAGATCTCGTTCATCGTGAGTCGCTGGACCGGGATTCCCGTGACGCGGCTCCAGGAGGCCGAGACCGCGCGGCTGCTCCGGATGGAGGAGGAGCTGCACCGGCAGGTCGTGGCGCAGGACGACGCCATCAAGGCGATCGCGCGGGCGATCCGGCGCAGTCGCGCGGGGCTCAAGGATCCGCGGCGGCCGATCGGTTCGTTCATCTTCTGCGGTCCGACCGGCGTCGGGAAGACGGAGCTGGCACGGGCGCTCGCGACCTTCCTCTTCGCGGATCCGACGGCACTCATCCGCGTCGACATGAGCGAGTACATGGAGAAGCACTCGGTCTCGCGGTTGATCGGCGCGCCGCCGGGGTACGTCGGGTACGAGGAGTCGGGCACGCTCACCAAGGCGATCCGTCGCAAGCCGTACAGCGTCATCCTGCTCGACGAGATCGAGAAGGCGCACCCGGACGTCTTCAACCTGCTGCTGCAGGTCCTCGATGAGGGACACCTCACCGACAATTACGGCCGCGTGATCGATTTCAAGAACACGGTCGTCATCATGACGTCGAACGTGGGCGCGAAGGACATCACGCGGAACCGGAGCCTCGGCTTCGGTGCCGGGGATGCGACGCTCGACTTCGACCGGATGCGGGACAAGGTCCGGGAGGAGCTGCAGCACGCCTTCAACCCGGAGTTCCTCAATCGTCTCGATGAGGTCATCGTCTTCCATCCGCTCTCGCGCGACCACATCGCGCAGATCGTGAACGTCCTCCTCGCCGAGGTGCAGAAGCGCCTCCGCGAGGAAGAGCTCTCCCTCCGGCTCACGGGGGGGGCGGTCGACTTCCTGGTGCAGCACGGATACGACCAGACGTACGGGGCCCGGCCGTTGAAGCGCGCAATCCAGCGGTTCATCGAGGATCCGCTCTCGGAGCGGATCCTACTCGCCGAGTACCGTCGGGGCGACGAAATCGAGGTGGATGTTTCCGGGGATGGGACGGCGCTGGTCTTCCGGGTCCCGACCGAGGCCGCCCGCTCCTGACCGCGGCGGGGGTCCCTGGGGGACCGATGCCGGGTCGGGTCGTGTATATTCCGAGGATGCGCAGGAATCCCTTCGTTCTGGTCGGACTTCTCCTCACAGCCGCCCCCGCCTTCGCGCAGGGGGCCGCTGAGGGGGTGGGCCGCTGCCTGACCCCCGACTCGATCGCCGTGCGTGGGGAACGTCGGGTGGCGGCGCAGTCCATCCTGTCCGCGGCGGGGATCGCCACGGGCGAGACGTTGAACTTCCCGGCGATTCAGCGGGTGATTCGCGACGTCTATGCGACCGGCGACTTCGACGCCGTGACCATCACCTGTGACTTGGATGGCCCGCGGAGCACGCTCGTGGTGGGCGTCGCCGAGCGACCGCTGCTCGCGGAGGTGAAGGTGGAGGGGCCGCGCCGCCTCTCCCAGCGGCAGGTCGAGGACCGCGTAGAACTGCTGGTGGGACGGCCCGTTGACCCGGTGCAGATCGCCACGGCGATGCGGCGTATCGACTCGCTCTATCAGGCGAACGGGTACTACCTCGCCCGCGTGCGTCCCGAGACGACCCAGGTCGGCGAGCGCGTCGGCCTGACGTTCCGCGTCGACGAGGGGCGACGACTCGCGATCTCCGGGTTTGATATCGCGGGGAACGCCGCGGTGACGGACGGGGAGATCGTCCGAGCCATGAAGACGCGGCCGGAGGGCTTCTGGTTCTTCCAGAAGGGGGAATTCAACGAGGATAAGTTCGCGACGGATATCGGGGAGAAGCTCCCGAAGCTCTTCGCGGACCGGGGCTACGCCGATTTCCAGTTGGAGCAGGATACGCTCCGCATCGATCGGGCGCGCGGGAAGGCTGTGATCGGGCTGCAGGTCCGTGAGGGGCCGCAGTACCGGGTGAAAGGTTTCGAGGTGGTCGGGAACCGTCGCTTTACGACGGAGCAGATCGCGGCGCTGTATCCGTTCACGACCCGCGCTCCCTCACTGACGGAGCGCGTGCAGGGGGTCATCCGGCGGCGCGCCCCGGCGACGGACATCTTCGACCGGTCGCGGTGGGAGGAGGCCACGCAGCAGGTGAGCACCCTCTACAACAACGAAGGGTACATCTACGCGCAGGTCCGGCCCGTGGTCGAGCGTGACCCGACGGATTCCGCGGGCGTGGTGCGGCTCCGTTGGGACGTGGTGGAGGGGGCGCCGGCGGTCATCAATCGGGTGGAGATCCTCGGGAACGACTTCACGGTCGAGAACTGCATCCGCGACCAGTTGGTGATCATCCCAGGCGACGTCTTCAATCAGGATCGGATGATTCGGAGCTGGCGGAGCATCTCGAACCTCGGCTTCTTTGAGACACCGCTCCCGTTCCCTGACGTGCGTCCTGCGAATGACCAGGGCGACGTCGACATCGTCTTCCGCGTGAAGGAGAAGCGGACGGGGAACGTGAACTTCGGTGCCTCGGTCGGTCAGGGTACCGGGCTTGGCGGCTTCATCGGCCTCGAGCAGCCGAATCTCTTCGGCAAGTGCAAGCGCGGCAGCCTGCAGTGGCAGTTCGGCCAGTTCATCAACGACTTCAATTCGTCGTACGTCGACCCGGGTATCCGCGGGACGCTGATTTCGGGGCAGGTGAACGCGTACCGTTCCCAGGCGCGCTTCCGGATCGCGGACCTCGGTCGGACTACGCGCACCGGCGGAGCCCTCCGATTCGGGTTCCCGTTTCCGCGCAGCCGGTTTACGCGGGTCTTCGTGTCGTACGGGCTCGAGGGGGTGCGATACGGCACGGACGGCCTCCTCGGGACGATCTCGGTGAACCAGTGTCGTGGGTGTCTCCGCAGCACGGTCGGGTTCGACGTGAGTCGGGACACGCGTCTCGATATGCCCTTCGCGACCGAGGGGCAGCTCCAGTCGGTCAGCGTCGCGTTGAACGGCGGGCCGCTCGGCGGCACGGCAACCTTCCAGCGTTACACGACGGAGTGGCGCAACTACACGGTGCTCGCGCGGATTGGAGGGAAGAAACCGGGGTCACAGCCGCTGCGGCTGACCTTCGGCCTCAGCAGTCGCGGCGGCGCGGTGTTCGGCGATCCCGGGGACTTCTTCTGGTCGCAGCAGTTCTCGCTCGGCGGCGTGCAGTTCGGCGAGATGCTGCGTGGGTACCCGGAGTTCTCAATCACCCCGACCGGGTTCTCGACCGGGACGGGGACGTTCAACGCGCAACGGAACTCGTTCGGCTCCGCCTTCTTCGCCTCGACGGCGGAGGTGGGGCTCCGCTTCAACCAGTCGGTCTACATCAACTGGTTCTACGATGCCGGCAACCTCTGGGCGCGTCCTCGGGATTTCGACCCGACGCGTCTCTTCCGGGGTACCGGCTTCGGGTTGTCCACCGTCACGCCGCTCGGTCCGCTCGGGATCGACTACGCGTACGGTTTCGATCGCCGTGATGCGTTCGGCCGGCCGGATCCGCGCTGGCAGTTGCACTTCCGGCTCGGCCAGGTCTTCTAACCACCCTTCGGAGCACACCCATGATCCGCCCGACCCGCGGCCTCCTCGCCGCCCTCCTCCCGCTGACCCTCCTCGCCGCGCCCGTCGCGGCGCAGACGAAGGTTGCCTACGTCGACACCCGCAAGATCCTCCAGGAGATGCCCGGCCGGAACCAGGTCGAGGCGCGCTACCGGACCGAGGTCGAGGCGCTTCAGTCGCGCGAGAAGACCATGGTCGACTCGCTGAACGCGATGGTCGCCGCCTTCGAGAAGGATTCGGCGACGCTGACGCCGGCGCAGCGCACCGAGCGATTCACCATGCTGCAGGAGTTCGACGGGCGCTATCGGGACACGCTGCAGGTGCTGCAGAACGAGGCACAGCAGAAGCAGGGCGAGATGATGCAGCCGCTCTTCGACCAGATCAAGATTGCGCTCGAGGACGTGCGTCGGGCCGAGGGCGTGGCGATGATCTTCGACATGGGGGCGCAGGCGAACCCCGTGGTCGCGATGGACAAGAATCTGGATCTCTCGGACAAGGTGATCGCCAGGCTCCGGACGATGCCGACGGCGGTCCCGGCGGCGGCGCCCGCGCCGGCGGCTCGTCCGGCCACGCCGGCGGCCACTCCGGCCCCGGCGCGGCCGGCGGGCCCGGGGGCGCCGCC
>JBMTAR010000151.1:0-5058 GCA_049428925.1 Gemmatimonadaceae bacterium | reverse complement strand
GGCCTCGCTCGAGTCCTGCACGGTGGCCGGCGGGCCCTTCGGCCCCGTCGGCGGCTGTCTCCGCTGGTCGATCCTCGGGCTCGTCGGCGCGGTCGCCGCCGCGATCGTTCCGCTCATCCCCGCCACGCGCGCGCTGCGCCTCCTCGGGCGCATCGGCACGCCGGAGCGCGCGGTCGTCGATCTCTTCCCGATCGGCCTCGTCATCATCGTCCCGGTCGCCACCGGACTCTCGCGGCTTGGCGTCGTCGCTGCGGGGACCGCTGATCCGTATGCCGGCCTCTGGGGGGCCTTCGCCAGCTTCTACCTCGCCGAGGCTGTCGGGCGAGGTGGGGCGTGGTTCGTGATCGTGACGGCGATCTCCGTGCTGACCGCCGTCACCCTGCGATGGAATCCGGTGCGTGCTGCGGTCGCGGTGAAGCTGCCGACGCGCCGTGCCCCGGACCCCGCCGCGCTGACGACCGCTGAGGCGATGGAGCCCGACGCGGCCGACCTCCCGGCCGTCGATCTCACGCTCATGGGGATGACCGCGGCTGCCGCCGAGCCGTCCGTGTCGGCATCGGCGTCTGAGCTCGCCGACGCGACGGACCGTGCTGACGCCGACGTGGCCGAGCATGATGCCGCCGACGACGAGGCGACAGAGGCCGACGTGCCACGACGCCGCTCACGGAAGGGCGTTGGTGCGGCCATCGCCGCGGGCGCGACGGCGGCCAGTGCCTCCGGCGCGGTGGCGGGTGGCGCCGCGCTCGCCTCCGGCACCGCGATGCTCACCGACGACCTCCTCCCCGATCCGGCACTCCTCACCCCCGCGCCCGCGCGGAACACCGAGGCGGGGCGAGCACAGCTCGACCTGATGGGCGCGAAGCTCATCGACTCGCTCAAGACGTTCAAGGTCGAGGGCACCCTCACCGGCCGCACCTCCGGCCCGACGGTCACGCAGTACGAGATCGAGCCCGCGCCGGGCGTGAAGGTCCGCCAGTTCGCCAATCTCGCCAACGACCTCGCCCTCGCGATGCGCGCGCCGTCCATCCGCGTCGTCGCGCCGATCCCGGGCAAGGGAGCCGTTGGCATCGAGGTGCCGAATCCCGCACCTGAGATGGTCGCCTTCCGCGAGATTATCGAGGCCGACGCGTATCAGAAGAAGCCGATGGCGCTCCCGGTCGCACTCGGGAAGGACCTTGAGGGCGCTCCGGTCGTGACCGATCTCGCGAAGATGCCGCACCTGCTGATCGCCGGCGCCACCGGCTCGGGCAAGTCGGTGTGCGTGAACACGATCATCACGTCGCTCATCTACCGGCACACGCCGAAGACGCTGCGCTTCCTGATGGTCGACCCGAAGATGGTCGAGCTTTCGGTCTACAACACCCTGCCGCACCTGCGACATAAGGTCGTCACGGACAACCGGGACGCGGCGGCGGTGCTCAAATGGGCGGTGCTCGAGATGCAGGAGCGGTACGCCCTCCTCGCGGAGAATGGCTCGCGCAACATCCAGGACTTCAACACGAAGGTCCGGGCCGGCGCCGCGCTGCGGAAGCCGAAGGATCCGAACGTCGGTTTCGAGAATCGGGAATACACCGGCGGGGTGCTCCCGTATATCGTCGTGGTGATCGACGAGCTCGCCGACCTGATGATGACCTGCGCCGCGGAGGTCGAGACGCCGCTGGCGATGCTCGCGCAGAAGGCGCGTGCGATCGGCATCCATCTGATCCTCGCGACGCAGCGGCCCTCGGTGAACGTGATCACGGGACTCATCAAGGCGAACTTCCCGAGTCGCATCGCGTTCCGCGTCGCGTCGCAGATCGACTCCCGCACCATCCTCGACGGGATGGGTGCCGAGTCGCTGCTGGGCAACGGGGACATGCTCTTCATTCCGCCCGGAAAGAGCGAGCCGTCGCGTCTGCAGGGGGCGTACCTCTCGAATGAGGACACCGAGCGCCTGATGGGGTGGTATGCGGATCGCGCCGCTGGCGCCGCTCCGATCGCCGTCGCCGACGAGCCCGACATCCTCGCCGCCGTGCGTGCCCGCGAGGCGCTCGAGGCCGGCGGCGGGGAGGAGGGGACCGAGGAGTCGGGCGACCGCGACAAACTCTTCCGTGAGGCCGCTGAGGTCTGCATCCAACATCAGGGTGGCTCGACCTCGCTCCTCCAGCGACGTCTCAAGATCGGCTATGGTCGCGCGGCACGGATTATCGACCAGCTCCACCTGGCGGGCGTGCTCGGCGCGCCCGATGGCTCCAAGCCGCGGGACGTGCTGATCGGGCTCGAGGATCTCGACCGCGTCGCCGGCGCACGCGCGGCGTGATGCGGAGCGCGCCCTGATGCGGGCCCCGGCGTGAGGCGGGACGCCGAACACGGAGGCGCGCCGCACGGCGCGCTGAGCGGCGCGCTGAGCGGCCTTCCGGAGGACCCCGAGGCGCGGATTCGCGCGCTCCTCGCGCGGAACGCCGAACTGGGCAGCGCCCTGCGTCACCGGGACGAGTTCCTCGTCGCGATGAGCCACGAGCTCCGCACCCCGCTCAACGCCGTTCTCGGCCTCACCGACGCCCTGCTCGAGGGACTCGCCGGGGACCTCAGCACGACGCAGCGCGGGTGGATTGCCGACATCAACGCGAGTGGCGCGCATCTCCTGGGTCTCATCAACGAGCTGCTGGACCTCGCGCGGATCGAGGCAGGGCGCTTCGACCCGCACTGGCAGCTCGTCACACCGTCGGAGCTCGCCGAGGGGGCCGTCCGCCTGGTGATGGGGAACGCCATTGCACGAGGCGTCGGGTTCGCGACCGCCATCGTTCCTGAGCTCCCGGCCATTGTTACCGACGCGCGCGCGGCGCGGCAGATCCTCGTAAACCTCTTGGGGAATGCCGTGAAGTTCACGCCCGAAGGGCGCGCGGTCCGTCTCGAGGTGCACGCCGGTGAACGGGCGGGCACGGTGGTGTTCTCGATCATCGACGAAGGGATCGGCATCCCCCCGGAGCGGCTCGCTGAGATCTTCGAGCCTTTCGTTCAACTCGACGGCGAACGCGACCGGCACGGCCCCGGCACGGGCCTCGGTCTCGCCCTCTCGGCGCGGATGGCGCGCGAACTCGGTGGCGACATCGCGGTGGAGAGCGTCGTCGGGGCCGGAAGCACCTTCCGCGTCACGCTGGGGCGACCCGACGGGGAGGATCTCGCCGCCGTGTCGACCGGGGACATCGTCGGTGAGGTCGCGGACCAGTCCGTGTATCTGCGACCCGGAACGCGGGCCCTCGTGGTGGATGACAGCGCGGAGAACCGGGAGACCTTCGGTCGCTACCTGCGCGCGAAAGGGTTCGTGGTCGAGGTTGCTGTCGACGGGGAGCAGGCCGTGGAGCGCGCTGGAACGTGGCACCCCGACGTGGTCCTGATGGACCTACAGATGCCCCGGCTCGACGGATGGCAGGCGACGCGGATGCTACGGGCGCATGCGGTCGCGGAGGTCGCGCGTGTGCCGATTATCGCCGTCACCGCCCTCGCGATGCCAGGAGACCGCGAGCGCGCTCTCGAGGCAGGGGCCGACGCGTACCTCGCGAAGCCCGTACGGATGCGTGAACTGCTCCGGACGATCACCGAGGTCGTGACCGCACCACGCTGACGGTGTGACCACCGGGTCGCTCCCGGGTGCAGTTATCGGTCGCCCAGGGTCAGAACCAGGTGAAGCGGGCGCATCGCGATCGCGTGGCGCGCGCTGCCGAATTTCGCTGGCATACGCCACGCCGCGGTGATGGGGCCCTCTCGCGTCGGTCTACCTTCGGCGCGTGACTGCTGCCGCGCCCATCCCCCTCGGCCTCCTCGGAGAACGGATCGCCGCCCGGTGGCTCCTCCGCCGTGGGTGGTCCCTCGTCGACCACCACTTCCGCGTCAGGCGGGGCGAGATCGACCTGATCGTCCGGCGCGCATCGCTGGTGGCGTTCGTGGAGGTGAAAACCCGAAGCCGGCTCGATTTTGGGCATCCGATCGAGTGCATCCCAGAACCCAAGCAGCGGCGAATCATCCACTCTGCTTCGATGTGGATATCTCGGTTTGGTGTGACTGGTGAGACCTATCGCTTTGATGTGATTGGTGTTGCGGTGTGTGGAAAAAATCCATCCATCACCTATGTGGAAAATGCCTTCTGTGGAAAAGTGTGAACCCTAGTGCTCCTGGGGCCTCGTCTTGCTCCCAATGGCATCTTCGGTTTATGTTCGGACTCGTCACGGCGCCACCCCCTCCCATTACCTTCCTCTCATCCAACGGAGCATCTGATGGCCTCGCCCACCGCGCAGCAGCAGTCTGAAAAGTCGAAGGCCCTCGGCCTCGCCGTCTCCCAGATCGAGAAGTCGTTCGGGAAGGGAGCGATTATGCGGATGGGCGCCGACGGCGTGAAGGTGCGCGTCGACGCGATTCCGACCGGTGCGATCAACCTCGACGCCGCCATCGGCGTCGGCGGGATCCCGCGGGGGCGCATCACCGAGATCTACGGTCCCGAGAGCAGCGGCAAGACGACCGTCTGCCTCCACGTGGTCGCCAACGCCCAGCGGCTAGGCGGGACGGCGGCCTTCATCGACGCTGAGCACGCGCTCGACACCGATTATGCCGCCAAGCTCGGCGTCGACATCGAGAAGCTCCTCGTTTCGCAGCCCGACACCGGTGAGCAGGCCCTCGAGATCTGTGAGATCCTCGTCCGCAGCGGCGCGGTCGATGTGATCGTCGTCGACTCGGTCGCGGCGCTCGTGCCGAAGGCGGAGATCGAGGGGGAGATGGGCGACTCGCACGTCGGCCTGCAGGCGCGTCTGATGAGCCAGGCGCTCCGCAAGCTCACCGGTGCCATCGCCCGCTCGAATTGCTCGGTCATCTTCATCAACCAGCTCCGCGAGAAGATCGGGGTGATGTTCGGGAACCCCGAGACCACGACCGGTGGCAAGGCGCTCAAGTTCTACGCCTCCCTGCGGCTCGACATCCGTCGCATCGGGCCGGTGAAGGAGAAGGAGGACGTGATCGGGTCGCACGTCCGGGTGAAGGTCGTCAAGAACAAGGTCGCCCCGCCGTTCAAGCAGGCGGAGTTCGACA
>JBMTAR010000150.1:0-5072 GCA_049428925.1 Gemmatimonadaceae bacterium | reverse complement strand
TCTGCTCCGCCTTGTAGAGCTTCTCCTCGCGGCGCGTGCCGGAGGTCGCGATGTCAAAGGCCGGGAAGATGCGCTTCTCAGCGAGCGAGCGGTCGAGCTTGATCTCGCAGTTGCCCGTGCCCTTGAACTCCTCGAAGATCACGTCGTCCATCCGTGACCCCGTCTCGACGAGCGCGGTCGCGATGATCGTGAGTGAGCCGCCGCCGTGCTGCGGCGCGATGTTGCGTGCCGAGCCGAAGAAGGCCTTCGGCTTGGCCATCGCCGAGGTGTCGAGGCCGCCCGAGAGGGTGCGCCCGGTGCCGCGCTCCGCCGTGTTGAATGCGCGCGCCATCCGGGTCAGCGAGTCGAGCACGATGATCACGTCCTTCCCCTGCTCGACGAGCCGGCGGGAGCGCTCGATGACCATCTCCACCACCTCGACGTGCCGCTTGGCCGGCTGGTCGAAGCTCGAGGCCACCACCTCGCCCACGCCCCACGAGATCGCCTCGCTCACTTCCTCGGGACGCTCGTCGACGAGGAGGATGAGGAGGGTCGCCTGCGGGTGATTGATGGCGATGCCTTCGGTGATCGCCTGCATTAGCATGGTCTTACCGGCGCGGGCCGGCGCGACGATGAGTGCACGCTGGCCGTAGCCGATCGGCGCGATGAGGTCGATCGCGCGCCGGGTCAGCTCGGGCCCTCCCTTCGCGGAGCGTCCCGTCTCGAGCGTGAGTCGCCGATCGGGGTACGACGCGATGAGCGTCTGGAAATCGGGGCGACGCACGCCGCCCTGCGGCTCGGCGCCGTTGAGCTTCGCAATCTCGACGACCACCAATCGTCCGCGGTGGTCGTGCCCCGTGCGTGCGACAATCGCATCGCCGCGGCGGAGGCCGAACTGCCGGATCAACTGTGGCGGGACCCAGGCGTCACCCGGCTCATTCAGGTAGCTGTGCTCCGCGCGGCGGATGAAGCCCGCCTCGCGCGCCGGGTCGAACCAACCGTTCGTCTCGCCGTCGGCGACGAGGACCACCGGCGTACGATCCTGCTCCCGATCCTGCTCGCCCTGCCCGCCGCGCTCGCGGTCGAATCCGCCGTGCGGGCGATGCGGCCGATGCGGCCGATCTCCGCCCTCGCCGCCCTCGGCGCGGTCGAACCCGCCCCGCCCGCGGCCACGCCGACGCCGGCCGCGCCGGCCACGACCGTTCCGGTCGTTGCGGTCGAACCGATCGCCGCGATCTCCACGGTCGCGCTCCCACGGGCGACCTCCCGACCCGTCGGCGCCGCCCTCGGCGGACGGACGCGGGGCATCGGAGGGGGCCTCGTTCGACGAAGCGGCCCGCGGGGTCTCGGGGACGGCGGTTTCGTTGCGCGGCATTTCCGGCGCCGACGGGGCCGACTCGGGGGCCGCTGCGGCGGACTCCTCCGGCTTCACCTTCCGCGGACGACCGCGGCGCTTCGGGGCAGGGGCTTCGGCCGCCAGAGCGGGGGTCGGCTCGGAGGCGTCCCGGTAGGGATCGGCCTCGATGGGTTGTTCCGGTGCGGTCTCGTCCTGAGAGCGCGCACCACGCCCTCGACGGGCGGGACGACGACGTTCGGTCATTCGGGGTGGTGTGATGCGAGTCCCGGCCGATCGCCGGGGAAGCGCCGCGCACAGTGGCGGGGCGGAGAAGCTGTGCAGCGCCAGGGTCGGGGTGGGCGACGGCCTCACCGGGACAGGCGGACGGAGTGAGTATGCCCCGGCCGCTGGCCGGGCGCAACCCTCCCGGCGGCGCTCGTCATCGTGTGACCGCAGGTGCGCGGTGGGCACCCGACGCGTACACCGGGCCGCCGTACCCGTCCATCGTGCCCGCCTGTCACGCCGCGCTCCGGCGCCCCGCTAACTTTCAGCATGCCATCGGATCCCCGCGCGGCCGTCGCCGCGATCGTCCGCGATTATCACGCCGACGCCGACATCCCGAAGCTCCTCACCCGGCTCGACGCCGTCTGCGCGGAGACGCCCGACACCGCCGCCCTCATCGCCGCGGTCGAGCCGCATCGCGATCTGCACGAGGTCGCCGGCCCCGTCTACGAACGCGTCGTCGAGCGTGAACCGCAGAACGCCGCCGCGCTCGTCGCGCTCGCCAACGCGTACTGGCTCACCGGGCGCGGTCCTGATGTCGTCGGCGAGATCGCCTCGCGCGCCCTCGCCGCCGACCCCACCAGCCGCGCCGCCTGGCATCTGTGGGCGCTCACCGAGCCCTCGCCGCGCGGCCGGATGCAGCGGTGGCACCAGATCACCACCCGCTTCCCGGACGACAAACTCGCGCAGGCCGCGCTCGCCGACAACGCGGCATCGGTGGCCGGCGCCGAGAACGATCCGGTGGCGATGAAGCTCGCGATCGCGACCTACGAGGTGCTGCTCGCGACCGCGACCACGGAGCAGGAGCGCACCGCGCTCACGACGGCGTTGACGACGCTGCGGAAGTGGAAGGCCTGACGCCCGCGACGGCGTCCGTGGGCGAGGCAGCTGCGCGCGGCAGGTCGCAGCAGTAGGAAGTCGGGCCGCCGGGCGATGCGCCCGACGGGACGGTCAGACCTTGTGGTACCCGATCCGCGCGGCCTCGACCCGGTCGGCCGCAACGTAGATCTCGAAGTCGGAGAAGAACGCCGGCGCCTCGGCCTGCATCGTCCGCAGCACCGCGACCGCCATCCGCCGGATCTCGAACTCCGCCGCCTCGCTCGCACGCAGCTCGAGCATCGTGCGCCAGGCGCGCGCATTCCCCGTCACGACGATCTTCGTCTCAGTGGAGTTCGGCAGCACCCCGCGCGCGGCCTCGCGCGCCATCTTCCGACGGTGGACCTTGTCGTCCACCCACTGGTACCGCTCCATCAACTTGTCGACGAGCGCGACGTACGTGGCCTGCGCCCCCTCTACCTGCGCCTGCCACGCGGCGCGGAGCGCCTCATCGCCGATGATCGCCGGCGGCACGACGAACGCCGCGTCCGATTCGTCCACGTAGCGCTGCGAGAGCTGCGAGTAGGCGAACCCCGCACGATGCCGCACGAGCTCGTGCGTGAGCGACCGGCTCACCCCTTCGAGCAGGAGCGAATAGTTCGCGTGCTCGAGCACGGAGCCATGTCCCTGCTTCTTGATGTTCTCCAAATAATCCCGCGTGGTGCGGCTGGCGGGGTTCTTCTGGCTCATGTAGCAGAGCCGCCCGGCGAACTCCGCGAGCCGCTCGCCGTCGGTGCCCTCCCCCATCCACTGCACGGGGAGATGCGCGGGCTCCGCGAACTGCGGACGCGCGAGGACGGTGACCTTGGGTTCGGTGTAGAAATGAGGCATCGCGGGAGAGGCTGGGGTCGAGCGGGAAAGATAGTGCCGCAACGCGTCGGGGTCCTCCACCGACCGAACCGGGCCGGCCGGCGGTTCGGGCCTGGGGTCGCCGCGCTACCCGTCGGCAGGGAGCAGGTCGAGCCGGTGCAGGTCCCACCGGCGCTCATGCGTGACCCGGTCGAGCGCGTCGCGCGCGGCCGTCGGGAGCGGGGGAAGAATCGGATCCACTTTGAGGTCACCGAGCCCGGCGGCGCCCGGGAGTGGGACCTTCACGCCGGGGTTCAGCAGTCCCATGGGGTCGAACGCCCGCTTTACCGCCGCAAAGAACGTGAGTGACGCCGCAGGCCACACTCGGGCGAGTAACGGCGTGCGGAGCCGACCATCGCCGTGCTCCCCCGCGAGCGTCCCGCCGAGCGCGGCGACGAGCAGGGTGACCTCGTCGAGGAGGCGCTCGCACCGGGCGCGCCAGGTGGGGTCGTCGAGATCGACGAGTGCGTTCACATGCGCGTGCGCGTCCCCGGCGTGCCCGAAGATCACGCCGCGCAGGCCGGCGGCGGCGAGCGCCGCCCGGACGCCGCGCACATACTCGGCGAACCGCGGCGGTGGCACGCAGCCGTCTTCGACGAGCTGCAGGCTCTGCCAGCGCGGCGCGAGGCGGTTGAGGATGGGGCTCGCGGCGTGACGCAGCGTCCAGAGACGCGCCGTCGCGGCTGGCGTCTCCGCCCGTTCGCGATGCGTCGCGCCGTGCGCCTCGCAGGTCGCCACGAGCGCATCCAGAAGCGCCATCGCCTCGGCGGCGTCGGCGCCTTCCGCCTCGATGAGCAGCACTGCGTCGAGCGCCGCGGGGAGCCCGAGGTCGTTGCCGTCACTCGCGGCGATGTCGAGGAAGGAGCGGTCGAGGAGCTCCGCCGCGCTCGCGCCACCGTCCGCCATCGCGACAGCTGCTGACGCCGCCGATTCGAGCGAGGGGAATCCGACCAGGGCGAGCGCAGTGGCACCCGGCACGGGGGTGAGTCGTACCTCGACGGCCGTGATGAAGGCGAGCGTCCCATCGCTGCCAAGGAGCAGGTCGATGGGGTCGTCGCTCGCGGCGTACGCGCCGAGCGCGTAGCCGGAGGAGTCCTTCCGTACGCCGGGCCGCCGCAGCACGTCGGGTGCGGCGGAGCGGAGGGCGGGGGTGACGTCCCGCGTGAGGCGCGTGAGCGCCGGCACCTCCGGCGTGGGCGCGCCACGGCGGAGCGCGGCGCGTGTGCCGTCGGCGAAGACGCACTCGAGCCCGACGATCCAGTCGCGGAGTGGGCCGTGGCGGATGGTGCGACTCCCCGCCGCGTGCGTGGCGCACATCCCGCCGAGGGTGGCGAAGGCGCCGCTCGACGGGTCCACGGGGAAGGTGAGGCCATACGTCCGCGCGGCCGCGTCGAGAGCGTCGCGCGTGACCGCCGCGCCCACGCGGACCGTTCGCGCGACCACGTCGACCGGTCCGATGCCCCCGAGGCGGCCGAGGTCGACGATGACGCCATCGCCGATCGCCCCGCCTCCCATCGAACTTCCGCTCCCACGCGGGATGAGCGGCACTCCCTGATCGCCCGCCCAGCGCACGAGCGTGACGAGGTCGTCAGCGTCCGCGGGCAGCGCGACGGCGCGCGGGACGATGCGTGCGACCCCAGCCGCTTCGCTGTACACGGCGCGGGCGAGGACGTCCGCGCGGAAGACTCCACGGAAGGTTTCCGGCGGCACGAGCGGGTCGGGCGGCTCGGGGGCCGGAGCAGGTGCAGGC
>JBMTAR010000149.1:0-5093 GCA_049428925.1 Gemmatimonadaceae bacterium | reverse complement strand
CCCCCCCCCCCGTTCGTGTCATCAGCGCACGCGCGCCACGGACCGGGTGGGCGCGCCCTCCCGTAGCGGCTCAGCGCGGCGTCCGCCCCGGCGTGTACGGCACCCCCGCGGCGTCCGCCTTCGCTTCGAGCGCCTTCAGCTCCGTCGTCACGAACGCCTGCAGCGCCGCCTGGATCGCCGGAGCACGCTCCCGCACGATCGCGAGCTGCCGGCGCTGCGTCCCCGTCGGCTCGGTGAGGGCGAAGCTCGTCGCCGAGCCGAGACGCCCGAGCAGCGAGGTGGCGGTGGGCTCTGCGTAGCGTCCCGCCGTATTGTCTCCCTGTAGCTGCTCGCGGATCCCACGCAGCGTCGCCTTCGCGGCGCGCACGTCGGCGTCGAGCGTGGTGGTCGCGGTCGTGAGTTCCACGGCGCGCTCGAGCGCATCGAGGCGCGCCGTCACCTCGCCGAGCTGCGCGTTCACGCCCAGCACCAGCCGCTGGACCTCCTGTGCCTCGCGATGGAAGGCGAAGGCCCGCGCGCGCTGCTCGGCGGTGAGGGTCGTGTTCGGAAGGAGCTGCACCTCGAACGCCTGCGGCGCGGTGAGCGCGGTGCGCACGCCACCCACGCGCTTGAAGAGCTGGACGCGATAGCTCCCGGGCACCACGTGCGGGCCGCTCCCGCCGCGCGCGCCATCCTCGCCGCCGCGGCCGCCGCCACCGAAGCCACCGAAGCCACCGGCGTTCGCGCCGCCACCCACCGGCGTCACCGCCGGCCAGCGCAGGTTCCACGTCACACGGTTCACCCCGGCGCTGTTGGTGCCGTCGAAGCGCGAGACAATCGCGCCGCTCGCATCACTGACCTCGACCTCGATGCTCGGCGCCTCCTCCTCCTGCTCGGCCTTGAGCGTCTCCCACCCCGGGAAGGGGACATCGGCGCCGCTGCGGTTGAGCCCCTGCTCCCGCGCCTGCCGCACCTGCCGCTGCGAGCGGAGCGCGGCGCGCAGGTGATAGGTGAAGGTCGCGCCGACGGGGGGATTCTGTGCGTAGTAGTTCGTCGCCCCCTGGAACCCCGCGCCCCCGCCGCCGAGCGGCGAGCCGGGCTGGTAGAGCAGCGCCGGCGCAGTCGGGAAGAGCGTCGCCTCGGCGCGGAGCCGCTCCGGTGTGAGCTGGCGCAGCGCAGAGTAGTCGTCGAGCACGTAGATGCCGCGCCCGAAGGTGCCGAGCACGAGGTCGTTCATCTCGGGCTGGATCGCGATGTCGTAGACGGCGATCGTCGGGAGTCCCCCCTTCATCGGCTGCCACCGGGTGCCCTCATCGAACGAGACGAAGAGCCCGAACTCGGTGCCGGCGAAAAGGAGGCCGCGCTGCGCGTGGTCCGCGCGAATCGCGTGCGTCGGGCCACGCGTGGGGAGCCCGCCTGTGATCACCGTCCAGGTGCGCCCACGGTCACCCGTGCGTACGAGGTACGGCGCGAAGTCCCCGCGCTTGAAGTTGTTGATCGCCGCGTAGGCGACGTTCGCATCGTGCGGCGAGGCCTCGAGGTACGCCACGAAGCTCGAGTCGGGCACGCCGGGGATGCTCGCCACCATCCGCCAGCTCTTCCCGCCATCCTCCGTGACGTGCAGGAGCCCGTCGTCGGTACCGGCGTAGAGCAGCCCCTCGGCCTTCGGCGACTCCGCGAGCGCGGTGACCGAGCCCGCGTACGAGGTGGAGGTGTTGCGCGCCACCGCGTCCACACTCCAGAGCCGTCCCTGCATCTTCATCGCGGTGCGCGGGATGTTGCGCGAGAGGTCGGGGCTGATCGGCGTCCACGAGTCGCCGCGATCATTCGAGCGGTAGACGCGCTGCGAGGCGTAGTAGAGCCGGGTGTTCGCGAAGGGGCTGATCACGAGCGGCGTATCCCAGTACCAGCGCGCGGGATCCTCGCCCGGCTCCTCCTCCGGCGCGATGCGGACCCCGTTCCCGGTGCGCCGATCGAAGCGCACGAGGCCGCCGTTCTGCGACTCCGCGTAGATGGTGTTCGGGTCGCGTGGATCGACGCGGCTCTGGAACCCATCGCCACCCGCCGTGACGAACCAGTCGCTGTTGCGGATGCCGTTCCCGTGGGCGGTGCGCGTGGGCCCGCCGAACGAGAAGTTGTCCTGCGTCCCGCCGTACACATGGTAGAACGGCGCCTCGCGGCTCACGTCGATCTTGTAGAACTGCGGGATCGGAAGATTGCCGAAGAAGCGCCAGCTGCGCCCGCGGTCGAAGCTCTCATAGAGCCCGCCGTCGCAGCCGACGAGGTAGTGGTCCGTGGCGTCGGGGTCGATCCAGATGACGTGATTGTCGACGTGCTTCGACGCCTCGCCGAGCTGCGTGAAGGTGCGCCCCGCATCGTCGGAGACCATCACGTAGGTGTCCATCGCATAGACGCGGTCGGCGTCCTTCGGGTCCACGAAGATCCGCTGGTAGTAGAGCGAGATCGTCTGGAAGCCCCCCTGCCGTCGCCAGCTCACGCCGTTGTCGTCGGAGCGGAAGACCCCGCCGCGGTCGTTCGCGGCCTCGACAATCGCGTACAGCACGTCGGGGTTCGAGGGCGCGCGCGCCAGCCCGATGCGCGCCTCCCCTTCTGGCACGCCGGTGATCTTCGTCCAGGTCTTCCCGCCGTCCGTGGACCGGTGCAGTGCCGATTCCGGACCGCCCGCGAGATAGCCCCAGACGTGCCGGTGCCGCTGCCAGGTGCTCGCGACGAGGATGTCGGGGTTCCGCGGGTCGAGCTCGACCTCGTTCACGCCGGCCCACTTCGTGCCGCCGAGGATCTTGGTCCACGTCACGCCGCCATCGGTCGTCTTGTAGAGCCCGCGTTCGCCGCCCTCCGCCCAGAGCGGCCCCTGCGCGGCCACATAGACGACCTTCGAGTCGCGCGGGTCAATCACGATTTTCCCGATGTGCTCGGACTGCTTGAGCCCCATGTTCTTCCAGCTGCGGCCCCCGTCCTCCGACTTGTAGACGCCGTCGCCGAAGCTCACCGAGCGCTGCGCGTTGTTCTCACCGGTCCCGACCCAGACCACCTCGGGGTTCCGCGGGTCGAGCACCACGGCGCCGATGGAATACGACGCCTGCGCGTCGAAGATCGGGGACCAGGTCGTCCCGGCGTTCTCGGTCTTCCAGACGCCGCCGGAGGCCGCGGCGGCGTACCAAGTCCGCTTGTTGGGATGCACTGCGAGGTCGGCGATCCGGCCGGAGGTGAAGGCGGGGCCGATGCTCCGGAAGCGGAAGCCGTTGAGGACCGCGGGTGACACGCCACCGGTGGAATCGGTCGACGATGCGGTCGGCGTCGGAGCGGTCGTGGCCGACCGCGCGCCGCGCTGGGCACCGAGGGTGGTGGCAAGGAGGGCGAGGCAGAGCAGGGGGAATCGCATGCGGGCTACCAGATGAAAGGGGAGCGTGCGCCCTGAAGATGCGCCGTGAGGATACGTTCGTCACCTGCCTCGCGTTCGTGCCGCGTGCCCGGCGCGTGCCCGGCGCGTGCTGGTCTCGCTGACGCCTCGGCTCGATGTAGAATTGGGAATGTCCCCCAGTCGCACACGTCCCAGCCGTCGGAGCTTCGGTCGCCGCGCCTCAATCGGCGCGGCTCTCCTCCTCGGTGCCGCGGCCACGGGCTGCGGTCGCGCCCCAGCCCCCGAGGGTCGCTTCGTCGCCGAATGGACGCGTCTCGCCCTCATCACGGTGCGCAGTGAGCGCCTCGGCCCGCCCGTCGCGGCCCGGCTCTCCGCGTATGCGGGGCTCGCCCTCCACGAGGGGTATGCCGCCGATGCGGCCAGCGGCCTGACCACCTTGGCGGCACGCCTCACCGGTACGCCGGCGTTCCCGGCGCCTCCGACCGACGGGGCGCTCGACGGCGCGATCATCGCCGCGGTGGCCGAGCGGGTGGTGCTCGATTCTCTCCTCCGCGACGGGTTCGCGAGCACGGTGCGTCGCGTCGACTCGCTCGCGGCGGCCCAGGTCGCGCGACGCCGTGCCGACGGGGTCGCTGACGCCATCGTCGCGCGCTCCGAAGCGCATGGTTCCGCGCTCGGTGCTGCGATCCTCGCCTGGGCCGCGACCGATGGCTTCTTCGCCACCCGCGGACGCGAGTGGGTTCCACCGCGCCGCCGCGACCAGTGGGAGAACACGGCGACCCTCGACCAATACGTCCCACAGACCCTCTCCGGGCAGTCGGACTTCGTCTCGTCGGCGAACCCCAACGTGCGGCTCGACGCCGAGGCGGCGTCGGAGAAGGGGCTCTTCACCAACCGGCCGAAAGCGGCGGGCGCCACGACGCTCCCGTCGTTCAACCCCACGCGGCCGACGGAGCCGTACTGGGGCGAGCTGCGTCCGTTCGTGCTGCCCGATGCCGACGTCTGCGCGCCCCCCCCGCTCCCGGCGTACTCCGAGTCGCCCGGCTCCCCCTTCCACGCGATGGGCCGCGCCTTCTACGACTCGGTGCGTGCGCTCCCGGACTCGCTGCGCCAGGTCGCCCTCTTCTGGGCCGACAATCCCGTCGCGACGGGGACCCCCGGCTTCCATTGGATCAGCGTTGTGACGCAGATGATTCCGCGTCGCGGCCTCGACGCGCCGGCGGCCGCCGAGCTCTACGCGCTCACGACGATGGCGATCGCCGATGCCTTCATCGGGACCTGGCGCGAGAAGTACCGCTCGATGGTTGTGCGCCCGGTGACCTACGTGCAGCGCGTCTTCGACCCCGCCTACCGCACGGTGATCCCGACGCCCCCCTTCCCCGAATATCCCAGCGGGCACTCCGTGCAATCGGGCGCGGCGGTCGAGGTGCTCATCGGGCTCCTCGGCGACACCCTCGCGTATGTGGACTCGAGCCAGGTCGATGTCGGGCAATCGGCGCGGCCCTTCACCTCGTTCACCGCGGCTCGGACCGAGGTCGCCTGGTCGCGCGTCTACGCGGGCGTCCATTATCTGCCGGCGGTGCTCGACGGGCTCACGCAGGGGCGCTGCATCGGCGCGCGGGTGCTCACGCTCGCGCGGCCGCGCGGATGAGGGCTCCTCGGGCGGATTGCGGCGCGGTGTCGCATCACCGGTGGCGGCGCGGGCGATTGCTACGGCTCACACTCGTTGGGC
>JBMTAR010000148.1:0-5101 GCA_049428925.1 Gemmatimonadaceae bacterium | reverse complement strand
GCGCTCGACATGCCGCTCTTCCTGCGCATCGCGGACGAGCTCTATCTCAAGCGGCTCGTGGTGGGGGGCTTCGATCGCGTTTATGAGATCGGGCATGACTTCCGGAACGAGGGGATCGACCGAACGCACAACCCCGAGTTCACGATGCTGGAGTTCTACGAGGCATACGCCGACTACACGCAGATGATGGGGCGCGTGGAGCAGCTCCTCATCACGGCCGCCGAGGCGGTGCGCGGCGTGCTGGGCGAGGGGGAGCGGCTGCGTCCGGATGGCGAGGTCGCCGCGGCGATTCCGACCTTCGCGACTCCGTTCCCACGGATGGAGTGGGTGCCGTCGCTCTCCGCGGCGTTGGGCGTCGCGGATGTCACGGCGATGTCGGATGCGGAGTTGCGACGCGCGGCGGAGCGAGCCGGCGTGCATGACCTCGCCCGGCTCTCGCGCCCGAAGTTGCTGGATGAGCTCTTTCAGCACCATGTGGAGTCACGCATCGACACGCCGACGTTCGTCGTCGATTATCCGGTGGAGCTGTCTCCGCTGGCGAAGCCCCACCGGACGAAGCCCGGTCTGACGGAGCGCTTCGAGCTCTTCGCCAAGGGGAAGGAGCTCGCCAACGCGTTCTCCGAGCTGAACGATCCCATCGATCAGCGCGCCCGGTTCGAGGCGCAGGCGCGGTTGAAGGCGGCGGGGGACGACGAGGCGACGAGCGTCGATGAGGATTACCTCCGGGCGATGGAGTACGGCATGCCGCCGATGGGTGGCGTCGGCATCGGGCTCGACCGGCTCTTCATGTATCTCACGGGCACCCCGCACATCCGCGATGTTATCCTCTTCCCGCTGATGCGGCCGGAATGACTGGGACGCGTCGGCTCGAGCTGGCGATCGCGTGGCGGTATCTGCGGAGCCGCCGGCGGAGCCGCCTGCTGTCGTTCCTCAGCGCCATCGCGGTCTCGGGGGTGATCGTCGGTGTGAGCGCCCTCATCCTCATCATGGGGGTGATGAACGGTCTCCAGACGGACCTGCGGGAGAAGATCCTGACCGGCAGCCCGGACGTGCGGGTGCTAACGTACGGCGACGGTCTGCGGATGGATGACTGGCGCGCGACCCAGGCGCGGGTGGACTCGCTGCCGGGTGTGGTGGCGGTCGCGCCCTTCGTCATCCACCAAGGGCTCGCGACCACGACGAGCACCTACACCGAGGCGGTGACGGTCGCCGGGATCACGCCGGGGGACTCGGGGTCGTCGCAGGTCACGACGATCCGGGACCACGCCCGGACGGGGAACTTCTCGTTTCGTGGGGCGCAGGGGCCTGGGCGTGGGGCGGTTGTGGGTGCCTTGCTCGCCGAGCGCCTCGGCGCATATCCGGGCTCGACGATCTCGCTCGTCACCGCGTCGGGCGGGGCGGTGAACCCCGTCCTCGGCGGGCTGGTCCCCTCGTTCGCGACGTTCGAGGTGACCGGGGTCTTCGAGACGGGGATGTACGTCTACGACAATGGGTACGTCTTCGTCGACCTGGCCGCGGCGCAGGCCTTCGCCGGCCTTGATACCGCGGTGACGGGGCTCGAGGTGCGGACGACGGACCGATGGGCCGCGCCGGGGGTCGCGTTGGTGATCGATAGCGTGCTCGGGTATCCGTATCGCACCGTGGACTGGCGGCAACAGAACCAGGACCTCTTCAAGGCCCTTAGTCTCGAGAAGCTCGGGATGGGCATCGTCCTGACGCTGATCATCATGGTGGCGGCGTTCAACATCGTCAGCACCCTCACGATGGTGGTCCGGGACAAGTCGCGCGAGATCGGCATCCTCCGGGCGATGGGACTGCGCGCTGACGCGGTCCGACGGATCTTCCTGCTGCAGGGCCTCTTCATCGGCGGCGTCGGTACCCTGGGCGGCGTCCTGCTCGGCGTCGGTCTTGGCTGGACGGTAGACACGTATCGCCTCATCCCGCTCGAGGCGAAGGTCTACTTCATCGACCACCTGCCGATCCGGCTCGCCGCCGGTGACGTGCTGCTCGTGGTCGCGGTGAGTGTGTTGGTCTCGGTGCTGGCGACGCTGCATCCGGCGCGCGCGGCGGCGCGTCTGATGCCGGTGGAGGCGATCCGCGGCGTATGACGTCGCCCCTCGTCGTCCCGGCCACGCGAAGCGCCGCCGTTGTCCTCGAGGCGGCGGGGGTCGTCCGCGAGTATCGCGGTGGCGATGGCGCGCTGCTGCGGGTGCTGGCGGGCGTCGACCTGTCGGTGCGGGCGGGGGAGATGGTCGCGATCGTCGGCGCGAGCGGTGCCGGGAAGAGCACGCTGCTGCAGGTGCTCGGCGCCCTCGATGCGGCGACGGCGGGGACGGTCCGGATCGGCGGGCGCGACGTCCCGGCCTCGGATGACGTGGCGATGGCGGCGCTTCGGAACCGGTCGGTCGGATTCGTCTTCCAGTTCCATCACCTGTTGGCGGAGTTCAGCGCGGTGGAGAACGTCGCCATGCCGCTGTTGATCGCCGGCCGTGCGCCGACGGAGGCGCGGAGCCGGGCGGCGGCGCTCCTCGCGCAGGTCGGTCTTGCGAGCCGCGCGTCGCACCGGCCGGGTGAGCTCTCCGGTGGCGAGCAGCAGCGGGTGGCGGTGGCGCGCGCACTCGCGGTCAATCCGGCCGTGCTCCTGGCGGATGAGCCGTCGGGGAATCTCGACCACCAGACGGCGGAGCAGTTGCACGACATGCTCGCGTCGCTCGTCGCCGAGACCGGGCTCGCGCTCGTGGTCGTGACGCACAACGCGTCGTTGGCAGCTCGGGCGCATCGCGTCCTGGTGCTTGCAGACGGGGTGCTCCGGCCATCCGGGCGGGAGACGGAGGCGGCCTGATGCTCTGCGACCAGTGCCGGGAGCGGGACGCGGTGGTGCACCTGACGCAGATCGTCGGTCAGTCTGTCGCGCAGGTGCACCTGTGCGAGCGGTGTGCCGCGGAGCGCGGGATCGAGACGACGGTGGCCGAACCCAAGCATCCGCTGGGGGACTTCCTCCAAGCGGTTCAGCAGCAAGCGAGTCAGCTCCCCGGCGATCTCCCCCGGTGCGCGTACTGCGGGACGTCGCTGCAGGAGTTTCGTGCGAGCGGTCGCCTCGGCTGCGCGCACTGCTATGCCGCGTTCGACCAGAGCCTCCGTGAGCTGCTGCGCCGCGTCCACGGCGCGACGCGACACGCCGGGTGGCGTCCGACGGCGGCGGAGCCGGTGCCCGCGGGCGACCCGTCGACCGTGGACCGCGCGGCTCGCATCGAGGTGCTACGAGAGGAGTTGGCCCGGGCGGTTGCGGCGGAGGCCTTCGAGTCGGCGGCGGCGTTGCGGGACCAGATTCGGGCGCTCGAGTGACGCTCGATCTCTCGCTTCTGCCGGACGGCGGGCTGCAGTGGCTCGCCCCGACCGGGGAGCACGCGGCGATCGTGCTCTCCTCCCGCATCCGTCTCGCCCGGAACCTCGCCGGCTTTGCGTTCCCGCCGCGCGCCCGGGAGGGGGAGCGGCTCCGAGTGCTGCAGGCGGTCCGGCAGGCCGTCCCGCACCTTGAGGGGCTTCGGGATGGGGTGCTCGTGCGGGTCGATGAGTGCACTGCGGCGGAACGGCTGCTGCTCCACGAGCGGCATCTGGTGAGCCGGGAGCTCGCCGGGCTGGAGGTCGCACCGGGGGCTGCGTCGTCGCCCGCGGCCCCAACGGCAGGGGCGGTGTTGGTGACGGGCGATGTCGGGCTGATGATCAACGAGGAGGATCATCTGCGGCTTCAGGTCTTCCGGTCCGGATACGATCTCGAGGGGGCCCTGGCGCATGCGGAGGCGCTCGATCGCGGACTTGGTGCGGCCGTGCCGTATGCGGCACACCCGGAGTTCGGCTTCCTGACCTCCTGCCCGACGAACACCGGGACGGGGCTCCGGGCGTCGGTCCTGATCCACCTGCCTGGGCTGGTGATGACGCAGGAGATCGGGAAGGTGCTGCAGGGGCTGCAGCACATGGGGCTGACGCATCGTGGGCTCTACGGCGAGGGGAGCGAGGTGCTGGGGAACCTCTTCCAGATCTCGAACCAGACCACGCTGGGGCGCTCCGAGGGGGAGCTGGTGGACCAGCTCGCCCGGGTGGTGCGTCGGGTGATCGAGCGGGAGGAGGAAGCGCGGCGGGTCCTTCGTCGGGAGGCCGGGTATATTATCGAGGACAAGCTGTGGCGGGCCTATGGCGCGCTGCGGCACGCGCGGTCCCTCTCGGGGGAGGAGGCGATGCAGCTCCTGAGCGGGGTACGGTTGGCGGCGAGCCTACAGCTCGTCACGGGCCTGAGTGTGTACACGCTGAACAAGCTCTTGATCTTCAGCCAGACGGCGCACCTGATGCTGGCGGCGGGCCGGGCGTTGACGGAGAGCGAGGCGAGCGTGGCGCGCGCGCGCTATGTGCGGTCGGTCTTGGCGGCCGAGGCGAAGATCACGGACTGAGTCCGCGGCAGGCGGACCATCGAGGCGACGATGAACGGGTACAACTTTACTGAAAGGGTGCGAAAGGTCCTGGCGATGGCGCGCGAGGAGGCGGCACGCCTCCATCACGAGTACGTCGGGACGGAGCACATCCTGCTGGGGCTCATCCGCGAGGGTGAGGGTGTCGCGGCGGCGGTGCTCAACAACCTGAGCGTCGATCTCGAAGACGTACAGCAGAAGATCGAGGAGACCGTCAAGAAGGGTAAGGCGGCGCAGGCCCTCGGGCCGGACCTCCCGTACACGTCACGAGCGAAGAAGGTGCTTGAGCTCGCGATGGGTGAGGCCCGCGAGCTGAATCACTCGTACGTCGGGACGGAGCATCTCCTCCTCGGCCTGCTGCGCGAGGAGAAGGGCATCGCGGCGCAGGTCCTGAGCGACGCCGGGGTCAACCTCGAGGCGGCACGGGCGGAGACGCTCCGGTTGCTTGGGACGGAGATGCCGAGTGGCGGCGCGGAGCCGTCGGCGAAGCCGAGTCCGGCGCCCGGTGGGAAGGGCGAGAAGAAGTCGAAGACGCCGGCGCTGGACCACTTCTGCCGTGACCTGACGGCGATGGCGTCCGCGGGGGACCTCGATCCGACGATCGGCCGGGCGAAGGAGATCGAGCGCGTGATGGAGGT
>JBMTAR010000147.1:0-5109 GCA_049428925.1 Gemmatimonadaceae bacterium | reverse complement strand
GGCGGCCCCGGGGGGGGCCCCCCCCCCCCCCCGGGGCCCTGCGGCATCTCGGCGAGGTTCTTGTCGAACGCGGCCTGCTGCTCTGCTGTGAGCACCCCGCGGATGTCGGCCATCTGCTTGGCGCGCGTCTGCATCATCACGTCACGGAGCGCGGCGCGGTCCTGTCCGCCACCCTGCATCATCGCCATCATCTCCTCGCGCCCCTTGGCCTGGATCGAGTCGACCTTGGCCTGTTGGGCGGCGGTGAGGGTGATGCCCTTGAAGAGCATCTCGTTTTGACGGCCCATCATACCACCCTGACCGCCCATCATCCCACCCATCCCGCCGCGGCCACCCCCCATCCCGCCCGGCGGCGGACCACCCTGGCCCCCCTGAGCGGCGAGAGTCGAGCCACTGAGGACGAGGGTAGCGAGAAGCAGACGGATTCGGGACATCGGAGCCTCCGACAGCGGTGATGGGTGGTGGAGCCGGCCGCGCTGCGGCCTCAGCAGATGAGACGCCGCCATCGGCCGAAACGTTCGGTGGGGGAAGGCGACTCGGTCGGCGTGTGGCCACCCGCAGCGCTCGTTAGGCGGGCTGATCCGAGAGCGTCTCCGAGACGCGTCGGAACTCCTCGTGAACCGTGAGGAACACCGCCACGAGGGCCGGGTCGAAGTGGGTGCCCTCGCGCTCGCAGATCATCCGGACGACGTCCTCGTGCCCCAGCGCCGGCTTGTAGGACCGAGAGGTGCGGAGGGCGTCGTACACATCAGCGATTGCCAGGAGGCGCGCCGCCAGCGGGATCTCCTCGCCGGCCAACCCATCAGGATATCCCGCGCCATCCCACCACTCGTGATGCGACCGGGCCACTTGCATCGCGAGATCCAGGAACGGCACATCGCCTCCGCTCTCGAGCTTGGCGGAGCGGAGGACCTGTTCCCCGATGATTGTATGGGTGCGCATCGTGATCACCTCATCCGGTGTCAGCTTGTCCTTCTTGCGCAAGATCTCGTCCGGGATACCCACCTTCCCAATGTCGTGCAGCGGGGCCGACAGGTGCAGATGCTCGAGAAACTCCTTGGTGATTTGTTTCCCTACGTGCGCATGCGATCTGGTGGCATGCGCGAGCGCGCGGACGTACTCCTGCGTCCGCTTCAGATGTCGGCCGGTTGTGCCGTCTCGCGTCTCGGCGATGCCCGAGAGTGCGCGAACCACCAGGTCTTTTGTTCGGCGGAGGCTCGCATTGGACCGAACCAGCAGTCTCCGCTCTGCCGCCAGGGCCAGGGCGGCAGCAAGCAACATTACCACGAGGGCCGTCACGAGGAGAGATCCGCGGGGGTACCGTTCCCAGACGGAGGGCTCCCAGCTCACCACATCGGACTCCGGCGGGAGGTCGCGGCGCCGAATGCCGAAGTCCATCATTGAACCTTCGCGCCAGGTTGACCGGGTGGTTGTGATCACGAGTGGCGGGGCGTCATCTGCGATGGCTCCGGCGATCGCTTCGGCGGTCCGACTGGCGAGGGCTTCCGCACGTGCTTGCGTGCTCGCGAGCAACCCCCCGAGCACACCAGGCCGCAGCTGGGTGAGCTCGGTGACGAACACGGGCTGCTCGATGTTCGGTGCGAATGCCTCGACGAAGTCGGCAGAGGGAATTGATCGGCCGGTGCGATCCGTGCTCACATTCGCGAAAAATATCGCCGTCGACCGTGCGCTGGCGTCTGCTCGCTGAATCACGTCCTCGACGGTCGGATTCACCATCACCTCGACAGGGCGGTTGGGCGGTGAGTGGTCACGAAGCAGCTGTTCGAGTCGGCGCCCTTCGGCGTCTGAATTGGCGATGCCGATCACGCCGGTCGTGGCCGGCAGGACATTCCAGATGAGGGCGATGCCATCCCCCATCCACTCCCCGTTCGTCACGGGGAAGATGTTCGGCACCGAGGCGGCGGCGTGGGCGATCTCCATCGCTCGGGGCCCCCGGGTGTAACAGACGATCGGTGTCCGTGTCGGAATGGCGGCACGAATGAGCCGCAGCGTGCGGACGTCGGGCAGGCCGATGACGACGACGGCTTCGAACCCTTCGATCGCGTATCGCGTCCTCACCCAGCCGAGGAGTTGTACCACGAAGGCTGAGTCAGCGAATTGAGTGTCCGGGAAATGTTCGACACTCAATTGGACAGGGCGGTTCAGCCGATCCTGAACCTGGCTCCGATAGTGACCGACGAGTTCGGTGAAACCGGGACGGACCGGATCGCCGGTGTCGAGAATCAGAATCTGCACCGGCTTTGTCTGCGCCTGGGCCTCCACGTCGCGCGTGAAAGTGGAGACGAGGGCAAATCCCGCGATGGCCCAACCGATGAGCGCTCGACCGAATCGGCGGACTTCAAAGCGAGTACCATTGTGGCGCATAAACTACAACGTGTGGGTCAGCAGTCGATTCCGCTAGTTGGCTCGCTCGTTGATTGAAGGGTCAGCGCCTTCCGCCACGCCGCCTGCGCCGTCCTTTCCCACCCCCACCCCCACTCAGTTCCGCCGTCGGGCCTGCGGACGTGCCGCCCGCCGGACCCTGGCCACCTGCCGCCGGACGCGCGCCTGAGCGCGCCGGCGGTGCGCCCTTCCGCGCTGCCCGCTCCGCCTCCGCCTTGGCGTTCGCCTCGCGCCGTGCGGCCTTCTCCTTGGCGCGCGCACGCTCCTCCGCCTTCCGCGCGCGGATGGCGGCGATGCGCTCGGCAATTGGGACCTCGAAGCGCTCCACCGGCTTGTGGTGATAGTCGAAGCCCGGAAGCGTGCGACGCGGCAGCTTCTTACCGATCGCCTTCTCGATGGCGCGCAGGTCGCCCTCCTCCTCCGGCGAGACCAGCGTGAACGCTTCGCCCGTGGCGTCGGCGCGGGCTGTGCGGCCCACGCGGTGGATGTAGTCCTCGGGGAGGTGCGGCACGTCGAAATTCACCACGTGCTCAAGCGCCTCCACGTCGATCCCGCGCGCGACGATGTCCGTCGCCACGAGGACGCGAACCTTCCCCGACTTGAAGTCGGCGAGGGCCTCCGTGCGCTGGTTCTGGCTGCGGTTCCCGTGAATCCGGGCGTTCGGGATCCCGGCCCGCGTGAGCACGTCGCTTAATCGGTTGCTGCGGTGCTTGGTGCGCGTGAAGCAGATCACATTGCCGACCACATCCTGACGGAGCAGGGCGATGAACAGGTCCGCCTTGAGCGCCTCCGCGACGGGCCAGAGCGCCTGCTCGATCTTCGCCGCAGGCTGCGCAACGCGCTCGACATTGATGCGGATAGGCTCCTGCAGCATCTCGCGGGAGAGCGCGACGATCGGCGCAGGCATGGTCGCCGAGAAGAAGAGCGTCTGACGCTTCCGCGGGAGGTGCGCGAGCACGCGCTTGATGTCGGGGAGGAAGCCCATGTCGAGCATCCGGTCCGCCTCGTCAAGCACGAGGACCTCGAGACCGCGGAAATCGACATAGCCGCCCGGCTGCGAGAGATGGTCGAGCAGGCGCCCCGGCGTCGCGATGATCACGTCCACGTGCTGACGGAAGGCGGTCTCCTGCGGGCCCATCCCGACGCCGCCGAAGATCGCTGCGCCCCGGAGCCCGGTGTGCCGCGCGAGGTCGGTGAAGTCGGCGTGCACCTGGGCCGCGAGCTCGCGGGTGGGCGTCAGGATGAGCGCGCGCGTCGCGCGCGTCGGTGCGTCTTGCAGGCGATGCAGCAGCGGGAGGAGGAAGGCCCCCGTCTTGCCGCTCCCGGTCATCGCGCAGGCGAGGAGGTCGCGGCCGTCGCGCGCGGGCGGAACGGCGTCACGCTGGATTGGCGTCGGCGCGGTCCAGCCGAGGTCGTGTACGGCGCGGAGCAGGGCAGGAGAGAGCCCAAGTGAGTCGAAGGTCATAGAGAGCGAAAGCTAGTCGGACCGCGCCCCGCCCGACTACTCGTATCGCAGCGCCTCGATGGGATCGAGCCGGGCCGCGCGCTGCGCAGGGAGTATCCCGAAGACGATGCCGATTCCCACAGAGACGGCCACGGCAATCAACGTGATGCCCACCGGTGGGGCTGCCGCGATGCCGAGGAGCGCCGTCACCGCACGACCGAGGCCGAGACCGAGCGCGATGCCGATCACGCCACCGATGCCCGTGAGCGTCGCCGCCTCGATCAGGAACTGCAGGAGGATGTCGCGCCGCGTGGCGCCGAGGGCCTTCCGGACGCCGATCTCCCGCGTGCGGTCGGTCACCGAGACCATCATGATCGCCATCACGCCGATGCCGCCGACCAGCAGTGCGACGGAGGCGAGGACGAGCATCACGAGGAAGAAGACGCCGGTGAGCTGGTTGAAGACGTCGAGAATCTGGTCCGCGGTGACGAGGTCGAACGAGTTCCGCTGGGCCGGGCGCAGTCGGCGCAACTCACGCAGGGCGATGGTGACCGCCTCCTGTGCCTGCGCGACGGTCACTCCGGTGCGCGGCTTCACGGGGATCCATTGCGCATTGGTCTTGTCGAACTGGAATTGGGCGTCGAGCAACCGGTACGGGATGATCGCCCCGGTCTCGGCCCCCTGTGGGGCGAAGATGTTCTCGGGGGGGAGATAGAGGCCGATGACCTCCATCGGCCGCCCACCGACGAGCACGGTCGCACCGATTGGCTGCTCCCGCCCGAAGAGCCGCCGGGCGATGGCTTCCTGGAGCACGACGACGCTCGCGCCGGAGAGGACCTCCGTCCGCGTGAACCACCGGCCGTCAGCGAGACTGCCCCCCTGGATCTCGGGGAACCCCGCGTCGGCGCCGAAGAGGCCGACGGGCTGCGTCCGGTCGCCGCGATACGCGACCCGCGCGAGGGTCTGGCCCCAGATCCCCGCATAGGCGACCTCCGGCAGGCGGCGGATGCGCTCGGCCTCGGCGTCCCGCAGGTCGGGTCGGATGCGGATCCACGCCGGTGGGTTCTGCGGATTGACCGGCGTGCTCGAGTAGGCCTTCAAGACGTAGAACGTCGTCGGGCCCGCGACCTCGACCGTGCTGATGATCTGGCTCCGGAGTCCCTCGACAAGCGACGCCATCGTCATCACCGTCGCGACGCCGATGACGACGCCGAGGATGGTGAGCCCCGAGCGCAGCTTGGAGACGCGGAGCGTCTCCATCG
>JBMTAR010000146.1:0-5144 GCA_049428925.1 Gemmatimonadaceae bacterium | reverse complement strand
CGGGTGGGATGGGCGTCGTCTCGTCAGTCATCAGGGTGGCTCGGGTGCGGTGCAGGTACCGGACACGGACTCCTGCGGGCGATTCGCCTTGCTGCATATAGTCGAGTCCATCTCACATCTGTGCAAGCGTTCCCGCTGTTCGTTTTCTGGCCATCCACCGGGCAGGACACGGCTTGAGCCCGTCGGTCGGAGGGGCCGCCGTCGGACATCGGTCGGACCGCACGGGGGTTGCCCCCTCTCGCCGCCCTCGCGTAGCTTGCGTGAAGGTCTGCGGGCGTAGCTCAGTTGGTAGAGCGCCAGCTTCCCAAGCTGGATGTCGTGGGTTCGAACCCCATCGCCCGCTCTGCACACGAGGCCCCCGGCGCCATCACGGCACCAGGGGCCTCGTCGTTCGCTGGGGGATCAGGCGTCGGACGCCGCCCCGCGCGTCACCGTCGCCCGGCCATGCCATCGCGCGACCGGCGCGACCGGGACGTCGCGCTACCGCCGCAAACTAGCCATCTCACTACCGCCGCGACCGGGACTTCGCGAGCAGCCGCAGGATCTCGAGATAGAGCCAGATGAGCGTGACCATCAGGCCGAACGCGGCATACCACTCCATGTACTTCGGCGCCCCGACCCGCTCGCCCGCTTCGATGAAGTCGAAGTCGAGGACGAGGTTGAAGGCGGCGATCAGCACCACGACGACGCTGAAGACGATGCCCCACGTGCCACTCGAGTGGATCACGGGGATGCTCCGGCCGAAGAATCCCATCACGAACGAGACGAGGTAGAGCAGGGCGATCCCGCCGGTCGCGGCGAAAAGGCCGAGGCGGAAGTTCTCGGTCGGGCGGATGAGGCCCGACTTGTAGGCGAGCAGCAGCGCGAAGAGGGTGCCGAAGGTGAGGCCCACCGCTTGCGGCACGATGCCTGGGTAGCGTTGCTCGAAGATCGCCGAGATGGCGCCGAGCGCGACGCCCTGCGCCAAGGCGTAGAAGGGGGCCAGCGTCGGCGCGGCGGTCGGCCGGAAGGTGATGATCAGGCCCAGCACCACGCCGGCGATGCTCCCCCACCACGCCCAGGCGGGGGGCGCGCCGGTGGCCGCGAACTCGTTCCACGCGACCGTCGCACCGAGCACGACGACGATGAGCATCAGGAAGGTCTTGTTCACCGCGCCGCGGAGCGTCATCCGCTCACCGATGTCGGTGAGGCCAGTGAAGGTCTTGGCGGTGAGGGTCGGATTGCCGGATCGCACGGAGGCTCCGTTGGAGAGGGATCTCGAGAAGTTATCCGTGCGGACCGCTCGCGGCAGGGCGCGTCGTCCGCAACTGGCCGGATGCGTCGTCCGCTCGCGGCGACGTTCAGGCGAGGAGGAGGCCGATCCCTGCCCCTGCCGCCAGCAGCACCATCGGCCCCGCACGTCCGGTCACGAGGAGGACGAGTGACGGGAGGCCCACGCCGGCGAGGAGCAGCGGTCGCGTCGCCGCGCCCGTCGCGATCGGCGCGAGCGCGGCGAGCATCACCCCCACCGACGCCGCATTGAGGCCGTCGAGGGCGGCGCCGAGATCACGGTGCGCGCGCAGGCGGGGCAGCACCGGTGCGGTCAGCGCGACGAAGAGGAAGGCGGGGAGGAAGATCCCGAGCGTCGCGACCGCGGCACCGTGGGTTCCGGCGAGCTGGTAGCCCACGAACGTGGCGGTCGTGAATACCGGCCCCGGGGTCGCCTGGCCGACCGCGATGGCATCGAGGAGCTGCGACTCCGTGAACCAGCCGAGGCGCTGGACAAGGTCCGCGCGCAGGTAGGCGATGAGGACGTATCCGCTCCCGAAGAGGAGGCCGCCCGCCTTCGCGAAGACGCCGAAGAGGGTGGTGAGCGCCCCGGGGTCGCCCGCGGGGGCGAGCGGGTCGCCCCCCGCGGTCACGCGTCGGTCGAGCACGGCGATGCCGCCTGCGACGCCGAGCACGAGGAGTTCATGGATGCCTAGCGCCACGGCCGTGGTGGCGGCGACCGCGATTGCCAGCGTGAGTGCGGAGCGCACGGCGGCTTTCCCGAGTCCCCAGAGGGCGTGTGCGACCACAGCGAGCACCACCGGCCCGACCCCGGCGAGGATCGCCTGCCCGCGTGGTAGCACGCCGTACCGTGCGTAGGCCCACGCGACGCCGAGCGTGATGAGCGCGGCGGGGACAATGAAGGCGGTCCCCGCCACGACAAGGCCGGTCCACCGCGCCCGCGCGTAGCCGATGTGCATCGCGAGCTCCGTGGAGTTCGGGCCCGGCACCAGCTGCGTGGCGCTCACGAGGTCGAGGAAGGCGGTCGGGGTGAGCCAGCCGCGGCGGCGGACGACCTCCGCCTCCATCGCGGCGGTATGCGCCGCGGGGCCGCCGAACGCGGTGAGGCCCAGACGGAAGAAGAGGGGGGCGAGGTCGCGGAGCGGGGAGCGCATTCTCCACAAGTTACGTGGCTAGATTCCGGAGATGACGCCCTGGGTGCAGCGCCTCATCGTCGCGAACATCGCCGTCTTCGGCCTGCAAGTCCTTGTGCCGGGGCTCGCGGCGTTCCTCGTCTTCGTCCCGAGCGAGGTCATCACGCGGCCGTGGACGATCCTCACCTACATGTTCCTGCACGGCGGCTTCAGCCACCTGTTCTTCAACATGCTGGGGCTCTTCTTCTTCGGCGGACGGGTCGAGCATCGGCTCGGCGGTCGCGATTTCGCGCGGCTCTACTTCGTGAGTGGGGTCGCGGGGGCGCTGCTCTCCCTCGTGCTCGATCCACGGTCCCCGATCATCGGGGCCTCGGGTGGGGTGTTCGGCGTCTCGCTCGCCTTCGCGATGTTCTGGCCGCGCGAGCGGATCTACATCTGGGGCGTGTTGCCCGTCGAGGCGTGGCTCCTCGTCGCGATCAACACCGGGCTCTCCGTGTTCTCGGGATTCGGCGGGACCGGGAGCGGGGTCGCGCACTTCGCCCATCTCGGGGGGTACCTCGGCGCCTGGGCGTATCTGACGGCACGGGCGCGGTTCTCGTCGGCGCAACGCTTCCAGCGACAGGTACGGAAGGTGCCGGCGGCGGCGGACCGCGCGGTGCGCCAGAGTCTGGACCGGCTGCAGCTCGACGGCGTGCACGCGCTGACGCGAGCCGAGGTGGATCGGATCCTCGACAAGATCTCGGCCGAGGGGATCGGAAGCCTGACGGCGCAGGAGCGGCTCTTCCTGACGAACTTCGTGCCGCCTGACGACCGCAAGCCGGTCGCCTGACCCCGCGAGGCCGGCCCCTGTGGGGCGGTCGGTAACGCCCTGTCCGACCTGACAGGGTTTCTCGGACCTGACGCGGATTGTACTTTTCTCGGGTTCCGGGCGCTTCCGTCCGGCAGCTCTCACCACCCCTCGTCCGACCCAGGACATGCGAATTCCCATCCGTCCGTCCCACGTCCTTCGGTTGGCTGCGCTCGCCGCGGTCACCATCTCCTGCAACGATTCTCCGACCGGTCCGACGCAGAGCGCGCCGAACGGGACGATCGTCCTCTCCGATTCCGTCTTCACGCGCGGCGCCGTGGTGCGTGCGCGCGTCGGCGCCCCGGCGGGCTATGCCCTCGTGCCGGGATCGGTCACGTGGACCGTCGTGAGCGGCGGCGCGAGCCTCTCGGACATCGGCGGGACCGACGATTCCGTGGACGTCGCCTTCACGGGGACGGGTCCGGCGCAGCTGCGGGCCAGCTACACCCTGCGTGGGGCGGGTGTCGGCAGCAGCCTGACGATCGCTGGCCCGACGCGTCGGCCCGGCGGTGACGTCGCGGTCGAGGCCTCGCGGACGCTGACGGTCGCCTCGGCCGTCATTGATTACACGGCGCTGCCGACGGCGAGCGTGACCGCGGGGACGACCCTCGGGAACGTGCAGGTCGCCATCAAGGACGTCCGCGGGCGCATCATCACGACCGCGACGGACAGCATCGTGATCGCGCTCGACCCGACCTCGGGTGCCGCGGGCGCGACGCTCCTCGGCACGCTCCGCGCACGCCCGACGGCGGGTGTGGCGACGTTCGCCGGGATGAGCATCCAGAAGGCGGGGACCGGCTACCGACTCATCGCCTCGAGCCCGACGCTGACGTCGCGTGACACCGCGACCACGGCGGTCGTGGCGGGCGCGCCCTCGGCGGCGCAGAGCACGATCGTCGTCGCGGACACGATCCGCACGGTGGGCCAGACGACGACGGTGACCGTCACGTTGAAGGATCAGTACGGCAACCCGGTCCTGACCGCGACGCCGGCGAGCTTCACGCCGAGCGCCTCCGGGGGCACGCTGGGTGCGTTCAACTGCGCGAACGGGGTGTGCACGGCGACGTATACCGCGCCGAACACGCCGGGCGCGCCGACCATAGGCGCCACGATCGGCGGGACACAGATCCCGGGCGGACCGCAGACGGTCACGGTCCTGGCCGGCGCCGCCGCGAAGCTCGTGATCACCGGTGACAGCACGCAGGCCGCCGGCAGCTCCAAGAACCTGACGATCACCGCCTACGACGCCCTCGGGAACGTGGCGACCTCGTATGCGGGGGCGAAGTCGCTGACGTTCTCCGGCGCCAACAATGCGCCGATCGGCACCGTCCCGACCATCGCTGCGACCGACGTCGGCACGGCGGTCAACGTCACCTTCACCAACGGCGTGGCGACCCTGGTCGCCTCGGTGCTGTACAAGGTGGAAGTCGCGGTGCTCGAGACGACGGATGGCACGATCGCCGCGGCCGGGGCGGACCGCCTGTCGGTCCGCGTCTTCAACGCCGCCGCAGACGCAGCGCAGAGCACCCTTGCCGTGGCGGACTCGGTCCGGTCCGGCGGGGATTCCACCACGGTGACCGTGACGCTGAAGGATGCGTACGGGAATCCGGTGCTCGACGGCACCGCGGCGAGCTTCTCGCCGAGCGCCTCGGCAGGGACCCTGCGGACGTTCAGCTGCACCAACGGGGTCTGTACGGCGCAGTACGTCGCCCCGGCGACGGTCGCGACGCACACGATCAGCGCGACGATCGGGTCGACCGCGATTGGCGGCAGCCCGAAGACGGTTCGCGTTCCTGACACCACGCCGCCGGCGATCACGGGTCCGAGCGGGGCGGCGGGTGACGCGACGGCCGCGAAGTCGGTGGCCGAGAACACGACGGCGGTGCACACGATGC
>JBMTAR010000145.1:0-5185 GCA_049428925.1 Gemmatimonadaceae bacterium | reverse complement strand
GTGAAGCGGATCTCGCCGCTCCACATCGTCGCGATCCAGTTGAAGATCTTCACGCCCGTCGGGATGGCGATGAGCATCGTCATCAGCGAGAAGATCGAGTCGGCCACGGCCCCCATCCCCACCGAGAACATATGGTGGGCCCAGACGCCGAAGCCGAGGAAGCCGATCATGATCCCCGAGTAGACCATCACGTTGTAGCCGAAGAGCGGCTTCTTGGAGAAGGTCGGGAGCACCTCCGACACGAGGCCGAAGGCGGGGAGGATCAGGATGTACACCTCGGGGTGCCCGAAGACCCAGAAGAGATGCTGCCAGAGGAGCGGGTCGGCGCCCTGCGCGATCGCGTAGAAGGTGGTCCCGAAGAAGCGATCCATCAGGAGGAAGACGAGCGCGACCGTGATCGGCGGGAAGGCGAGGATCAGGAGGAACTGCACGACGAACGACATCCAGGTGAACATCGGCATGCGCATCAGGGTCATCCCCGGCGCGCGCATGTTGATGATCGTCGTGATGAAATTAAACGCGGCCGCGAGCGACGAGACGCCGAGCACCTGCAGGCCGGCGACCCAGAAGTCCATGTTCATCTTGAGCTCGCTCGAGCCCGGGGCGACCCCCGAGTACGCCGGCGTGCTGAGCGGCGCGTACCCGAACCAGCCGCCGTCCGGCGCGGCCTGGAAGAGGATCGGCAGCGTGATCAGGATGCCGCCGAACAGGTACACCCAGTACGAGAAGGCGTTGAGCCGCGGGAAGGCGACGTCCCGCGCGCCGATCTGCAGCGGGATCAGGAAGTTGAAGAACGCGGCCGAGAGCGGCATGACGGCGAGGAACACCATCGTCGTGCCGTGCATCGTGAAGAGCTGGTTGTACGTCTCGGCGGAGACGAACCCCATGTTCGGACGCGCCAACTGCGTCCGGATCATCACGGCCTCGAGCCCGCCGATCAGGAAGAACGCGAGCGCGGTCCAGAGGTAGAGGGTCCCGATCCGCTTGTGGTCGGTCGTCGCGAGCCAGCTCCAGAGCCCGGACTTCGCATCGGAGCCGGCGACAGCCGCCGGCGTGGGGGTGGCGAGGGTGGCCATGGCGGTCGTCCCTTACTTGAGGGCCATCAGATAGGCGACGACATCGGCGATCTGCCGGTCATCCAGTCCCATCGTGTTGGTGGTCTTGAGGATCGGGTCGTACTCGCCCTTGCCGATCGTGTTCATGATCGACCCGGGCTTCAGGTGCCGCGCATTCTTGATCCAGCGCGCGAGCGTCGGCGCGTCGTTCCGATAGAGCCCGCCGGCGATGGTGTGCCGCGAGGCGAGGTGCGTCAGGTTCGGGCCGATCTCCGAGACCGCCCCGGGGACGCCGCTGATGGCGTGGCACCCGATGCATCCGCCCAACAGGAAGCCCTCGGTCGCGCCCTTCACCGGGTCGCCGCCCGCGAGGAGCGCGTCGTCGAAGGTGATCCCCGCCGGGATCGGCGTCTGCGGGATCACGTGCGGGAAGTCGGCCTCGAGCCGCTCCTTCGGGAAGCTGTATCCGGTGCTCGTCGCGGCGACGGGCGCGGTGCTGTCGACCGTCGTCACCTGCGCGGCCGGAATCACCGGGGTCACCGGCGCCGGCGTCGCCGAGAAGACGGCGGGGGACGCCTGATGCCGCGCCCACGCCTCGAACTCATCCGGCTGCACCGTGAAGAGCCGGAACTTCATGTTCGCGTGACTCGAACCGCAGTACTCAGCGCAGAACCCGTTCCAGGCCGACGAGGGCAGGTCGGCCGAGGGCGTGAACCAGAGATGGTTCGTCTTGTTCGTGATCAGGTCCCGCTTGCCGCCCATCTGCGGGATCCAGAAGGAGTGGAGGACATCCTTCGTCTTCAGCTCGAAGGCGGCCGTCCGCCCCACGGGGAGATAGAGCTCGTTCGCCGTGACGACCCCGAGCTCCGGGTAGCGGAACTCCCACCACCACTGATGGCCGATCACCTCGACCTTGATGGCGCCGGCCGGTGCCTCGGCCTGTGTCTCGAAGATCGTCTTGACCGTCGGAATCGCGATCAGGACGAGGATCAGGGCGGGGATGACGGTCCACGTGATCTCGAGCGCGGCGTTGCCGTGGATCGGCTTCGCCGCCGGACCACCCGGCCGCTTGCGGAACTTGATGATGGTGACCACGAGGGCCACCTCGACCACCACGAAGACGATCGTGCCCCAGAAGACGAGGCGATCGAACAACGCATCGACGGCGCTGTTGAACTCGGTGTTGTGGTGGAAGGTGGTGTTGGGATACTCCGTGAGGCCGCACGCGGAGAGCGTGAGGAGGAGCATCGCCACGAGTGCGACGGGAGCCGCCTGGCGGAGGCGCAGCTTCGGCATCGATCGGGAAGGCTGGGGGGAGCGCCGCGTCCGAGCCGCGGCAACCTCTGTAGTCTCCCGGACGGAAGACGATGAAAGGTACCCCGAGGGTTCCGGCGGGGTCAACGCATCCGCGACCCCGAGACGCCCCTTATCCGATCTTTTCTATCGGGACCGCGTGCTGTTCGCGGACCTTCGCCTCCGCGAGTTCGACGGCCGTCCGAAGCTGAGCGACCAGCTCGCGAAGCGAGCGGAGCCGCACCTGATCGCTCCCGCCACGCCCCGCAACCAGAATGAGCTGGGCCACCTGGTCCGCGATGAGACTGAACTGACCCTTGAGCTGCCCCTGCAATGGCGTCGCCACGCGCTTGATCTGCTGCGGGATCACCCCCACCGGCCGCTGCGCCTTCACCTCGACCGCCATCCGCTCGACCAGAGCGTGCATCTTCTGGAGCGTCAGGGCCGCCTCCCCGAGGCTCTTGAGCTTCATCATCCCGGCGGAGTCCAGCTTGGTTGCGGCCATATTCGAATACTGCGCCGACCAGGGGAGTGGCGCGAGGGGGCTCTGCCCTTCGGTCCGATTGCGGCGTAGCTTCGCCCCGACCCTCCACCCCACGATCGATGACGACTCGTCGCGACTTCCTCGCCTCCACCGCCGCGGCTGCCGCGGCCATCGCCGCTCGCCCCACCGACGCCGACGCCGCCCTCACGGCGATGGGCTCGGCCGCCAGCTCGGCCCCCGGATCCGCCGCCTCGCGCCCGGTCGTCATCTCCTCCGCGAACGGCCTCCGTGGCGTCAAACTCGCCTACGACCGGATCGTCGCGGGGACCGACACCCTCGACGCCATCATCGCCGGCGTGAACATCCAGGAGCTCGACCCCGACGACCAGTCGGTTGGCCTTGGCGGGCTCCCGAACGCGGACGGCGTCGTCCAGCTCGACGCGAGTTGCATGCACGGCCCGACCAAGCGCGCCGGGGCCGTCGCCTGCCTCGAGGACATCGCCACGCCAAGCCTGGTCGCCAAGGCGGTGATGGACTACACCGACCATACGATCCTCGTCGGGGAGGGTGCCCGGCGATTCGCCCTCGACCTGGGCTTCACGCCCCAGAACCTCCTGACGGAGAAGTCGCGTCAGGATTGGCTGCGGTGGAAGGCACGCCTCAACCCGAACGACTTCTGGCTCGACCACGATGACGACGTGCGGATCAACACCACGCACGGCACCATCAACATGAATGCCGTCAACGCCGCCGGGGACATCAGCTCGGTCACCACGACGAGCGGGATGGCGTACAAGATTCCGGGGCGCATCGGCGACTCCCCGATCGTCGGCGCGGGCCAGTACTGCGACAACACCGTCGGTGCCGCCGGCTCCACCGGCCGCGGTGAGGCGAACATCAAGATCTGCGGCGGCTTCCTCACGGTGGAATTCCTGCGGCAGGGGCTCGCCCCCGAGGTCGCGGTGCTCAAGACGCTCGAGCGGCTGGTCGCGATGACCGAGCCACGCCTCATGAACGCACAGGGGCGCCCGAACTTCGACATCCAGTTCTATGCGGTCACGAAGGACGGCCGCTACGCGGGCGCATCCCTCTACGAAGGCGCCGACTTCGCGGTCTGCGATGCGCGCGGTGCCCGCCTCGAGAAGTGCGTCTACCTCTACGGTCGCGGGCGCTGAGCGTCACCCACTGACCCGCCGCCGCTCGGTCAGCCGACCCCAGACGTCGGCGAACCGAGCCGTGCGTCAAGAAACGCCCCGAGCGCGCGCACGGCCACGCGCGCCTCGGGGGCGAACGGCACCGCCGCCTGCCAGTCGTGCGGGAGCCCCGCCCACCGATCACAGGTCACGTCGACCCCGACCGCGCGCCCCTGCGCCTCGAGTCCGACCGCATCGTCGAGCAGAATCTCGCTCGTGCTCACCTGGACGAGCATCGGCGGTAAACCGCGCAGGTCGCCGCGCAGAGGTGAGAGGTACGGATGCGCGGGGTCGTGCGTGCCGGCGTACGCCGCCACGAGGGTCGCCCCGTGCCGCAGCGCGAGCACATCGTCGCTCGCGGCGTTCGCTTCGCGCGATCCTCCCTTCGCCGTGAGATCGAGCCACGGACTGATCAGCGCGGCGGCGGCGGGGAGCGGCACTCCGCGGTCCCGCGCTGCGAGCATCGTCGCGACGGCGAGCCCACCCCCCGCGGAATCGCCGAGCAGCCCGAGGCGCGCCGGAGCGATGCCAGCCGCGAGCACCGCGCCATACACCGCCATCGCATCGTCGAACGCCGCCGGGAACGGGTACTCAGGCGCCAGGCGATACTCGACGGCACACACGGGGGTCCGCGCCGCGTCGGCCACCCAGGCGGCGAGCGCCCGCATCGACCGCGCCGACCCGCCGATGTATCCGCCCCCGTGGAAGTAGACGATCGCCCGGTCGGTCCGCGCGCCGCGCGGCGTCAACCAGTCGCACCGCACCCCACCCAGCGTCGTCGGCGTCACCGTGAGCCCCGAGGGCAACACACTCGGCAACCAGCGCCGGATCCCCATCCGCCGACGGATCAGCATCAAATCGCAAGCCGGCGCCGCGAGCGCGGACTTCACCAGCCGCCGCGCCCCCCACGCCGTCAGCCGCATCGACAGGCTCGGCATGTTACGCCCTCACGGGGTGCGCAGCGCGTGCAGGAGGTCGGCGCGCGGGTCCACCTCGACCGCCCGCGGCGCCTGCGAGAGATGCAGGTCGGCGACGACGCTCGCCTCGCGCTCCGCGGGAACGCGGACAGTCACGAGGCGCTGCGTCCCGTCGGCGAGCGTCACGCCGACCGTCAGCGGGAAGCGGTAGGGCGGGAAACGCCCATCCTGCCCGCCGGTCAC
>JBMTAR010000144.1:0-5274 GCA_049428925.1 Gemmatimonadaceae bacterium | reverse complement strand
GTGCTGCGGCAGGTGATGGTGCTCCCGAAGGCCGCGAAGGTGCCGCTCGCGTCGCGCATCAAGATCATGGCGCAACTCGACATCGCGGACCGGTTGCGCCCGCAGGACGGACGCGCCCGGGTCGCGGTCGGCGGAAACCGCGTCGACCTCCGCGTCTCCACCCTCCCGGCCGCACAGGGCGAGAAGGTCGTCATTCGTATCCTGGACCAGCGCTCCACGGTCCTCTCGCTCGATAGCCTCGGTCTCCTCGAGGACGAACGCGCCCGGATCGACGCCTTGCTCGACGCCCGCGAGGGGATCGTGCTCGTCACCGGTCCCACCGGCTCGGGCAAGACGACGACGCTCTACTCGATGCTGCGCGCCGTGCAGGCCCGTGGCGTCAACATCGTGACGGTCGAGGATCCGGTCGAGTACCGCCTCCCGGGCATCGTGCAGGTGCAGGTGAACGAGAAGGCAGGGCTGACCTTTCCCTCCGCGCTTCGGTCCATCCTCCGACAGGACCCCGACGTCATCCTCGTCGGTGAGATCCGCGACCACGAGACGGCGACGATCGCGGTGCAGGCCTCACTTACGGGTCACCTCGTGCTGAGCACGCTCCACACCAATGATGCGGTGAGCGCGGTCACCCGCCTCGTCGACATCGGGGTGGAGTCGTACAAGATCGCCGCGGCACTCAAGGGCGTGGTGGCGCAGCGACTGCTGCGTCGGCTCTGCCCGACGTGCAGCGAGCCGGCGCCGGACGACATCCCGGACCGCCTGCGTCGGTTCTTCCCGGATTCGTCACGCGTCCGGCGGGCCGTCGGGTGCGGCGAATGCTCGATGACGGGCTATCGCGGGCGCCTCGCGATCGAGGAGGTCCTCACCGCCAGCGAGGAGGTCGCGAAGCGCATCGGATCGGCGCAGCCCCTCGACCGGATCACCGAGGCGGCGCGCGAGGCGGGGTTGCAGACCCTCTGGGATTCCGGGGTCGAGCACGTCCGTCGCGGTGAGAGCTCGGTCGTCGAGCTGCTCCGCGTCCTCGAGGCGCCCTCCGAGATGCCGCCGTCGACCGCGACCAAGGAGTCGAGTTCTGGCCCGAGCGTCGATCCCGACGTGACGGGCGCGTCGCTCCCGGCCGCCGCGCCCGCGCCCGCGCCGGAGCCGCCGTCCGCGCTTGGGCGTGGGACCAGTCGTCCCCCCACGCCCGCGCGCGGACTTATGATCGAAGGGCGGGAGAGTCCGTCCATCTCGGGTCCCACCGGCCGTCGGGCCGGGACTCGACACGCGGCGCCGCGCGCCTTCAGCGGTGATGCCTTCGACCTCCTCGACGACCCGAGCACCGCACCGCGGACCGCGCACAAGCTGCTCGTGGTCGAGGATGAGGAGATGCTGCGGCGCGTGATGAAGGAACTGCTCGAGCGTGAGGGGTTCCGCGTCTTCGAGGCGGCGGACGGGGTCGCCGCCCTCGAGGAGCTCGATCGCCACGCGCCGGACCTGATGGTCCTCGACCTGAACCTGCCGCGCCTCGACGGCTACGGTGTCCTCTCGCACCTCCGCGCGCGGCCCTCCACCGCGAAGCTCCCGGTCATCGTCCTGACTGCGAAGGGTGATGAGGAGAGTGAGGTGCGCGTCTTCGAGTTCGGGGCGACGGATTATCTCACCAAGCCGTTCCGGGCCCGCGCGCTCTCGGCACGGATCAACGCCATCCTCGAACGCGCGGCCGGGACGGGGGCGTGAGCACGCCGGTCCCCGCCACGGTGGGCGTCGTCGACATCCTCGTGTGGCGGCCGATCGAGCGAGGGTGGCAGGTCCTCGTGCTACAGCGCGCGGCAGGGACCAGATGCCCGGGGTCCTGGGAGATGGTCCACGGCAAGGTCGAGCCCGGCGAGCGTCTCGAGGATGCGGCGCGACGTGAGCTCCGCGAGGAGACCGGGCTCGAGGCGGACCGCCTCCTCTCTGTCACGATGCATCCGTTCTACCTCGTCCCGGCGGGGCGCGTCGAGCTCGCCGCGGTCTTCGCCGCTGTCGTCGCGCCGGACGCTCCCGTCCGCCTCGGTGCGGAACACCACCGCCACATCTGGCTGACCCCGTCGCAGGCACGGCGCCGATTCAGCTGGCCCCACGAGCGCCGCTTCGTCGACGACGCCCGACTCCTCCTCGCAACGCCCGAGGTCTGGGACGTCCTCAGCTGTCCGCGCGGCCCCGGTCCGACGCCGTCCTGAGGCGGTCCTCCGCACCCGCGGGGGCGTTCGGCTTCACCCGCACGCTTTTCGCCGGGATCCCCACGTTCACGTGGTAGGGCCGCACGTCCTTCGTCGCGACCGCCATCGCGCCGACCATCCCGTTCGCCCCGACGTGCACGCCGGCGAGCACCGTCGCGTGATACGTCACCCGCACGTCGTCCGCGAGCACGGTCTGGGCGTTCGTGACGTCCACCTGCTCGACGATGCTGTGCGTGTGCGAGTAGATGTTCGCGTAGTCGCTGATGGAGACGCGGTTCCCGAGCCGGATGCCGCCGCGGTCGTCGAGCAGCACGTGCCGATGCACCACCACGTCGTCGCCGACCTCGAGGTTGTAGCCGAAGGAGAACTCGACGTGCTGAAAGCACTTGAAGTTCCGGCCGACCGACCGGAAGATGTGCGGCGCCAAGACCCGCCGCAGCCGCACGCCGAGGGCCACCGCCTGCCCGCCGATGGGGAGTCGGTCGAAGGAGTACCAGAGCCAGAGCAGCGGCTTCACCCGCTGGAAGCGCGCCTGGTCGCAGTCGCCGTAGTACTCCGGCTCGAGCGTGATGTGACGCGGATCGAGCGCCGCGAGCGCGAGTCGCGTACCGAGGGGGACGCCCTCATCCCCCACCGCCACCGCCCACCGTCCGGCATACGTCGGATGGGCGAGCTCGAGCAGCGTGTCACGGCAGAGATCCGCGCGGTCGGTCGCGGGGTCCCGAAGGCGCTCGTCGAGCGCGCCGAGCCAGCGCTCGGTGAGCGCCTCGCTCGGCGAGGCGGAGAGGGAGGCGAGGGGGATTCGCGGCATGCGGGGAACTTACCCCGGCGCTCGCACGCGTGGGACGCTCAGGGCGCCGCGGCGTCCTCGCCGTCCAGTGACGTAGCGCCGTCGCGCGGTTCGTCGCCTGCGGCAGCCGAGTCAGCGGAACCGTCCGCGACCGGGGCCTCCGCGACCGGGGCCTCCGCCACCAGCTGACCGATCGCCGCCGCGAGGTCGTCTCGCCCGCGGCCGTCGATCGCGCTGAACGGAATCAGATCCTCGGGGGCGAAGCCGATCGCCTCAGCGATCGCCTTCATCCGCGCGGCCACGACGTCACGCCCCACCTTGTCGACCTTCGTCACGCAGATGAGGGTCGGGATCCCGGTCTCGGTGAGCAGTTCGAGCATCACCTGGTCCTCGTCGGTCGGGTCGCGGCGGACATCGAGGAGGAGCACCACCCCGCGCAGCGTCGGGGCGTGGCGCAGATACCCCTCGATGAGCGGGCGCCACTCCGCCTGCCGGCTCTTCGCGATGCGCGCGTAGCCGTAGCCCGGCAGGTCGGCGAGGACGAAGGTCCCGTTGACGGCGAAGAAGTTGATCTCGCGCGTGCGGCCCGGGGTGCGGCTCACCCGGGCGAACGCCTTCCGGCGCACGAGAGCGTTGAGCAGCGACGACTTGCCGACGTTCGAGCGCCCCGCGAAGGCGACCTCGGGCAGGGTGGAATCCGGACGCCAGCCCCCCGCGGTGGCCTGCGGGCCGAGGAACTCGAGGGACCGGATGACGAGGGGGTCCGGCGTCCCGGTCGGGGCGCCCGGAACGCCGCTCACGCTTCCTTCTTCTGGCGCTTGGCGCTGAGCTCGAGGAGCGGGGCCTGCCGCTGCGTCACGGTCGCCTCGGTCACACGGACCGCGGTCACGTCATCGCGGCTCGGGAGATCGAACATCGTGTCGAGGAGGAGCTCCTCCACGATGGCACGGAGGCCGCGCGCTCCCGTCCCGCGCTGGATCGCCTTCCGCGCGATGGCGCGCAGCGCACCCTCGTCGAAGCTCAGCTGCACGTCCTCGAGCGAGAAGAGCTTGGCGTACTGCTTCGTCAGCGCGTTCTTCGGCTCCCGGAGGATCTGCACGAGGGCGTCCTCGTCCAGGCCGTGGAGCGGCACCGTCACCGGAAGCCGGCCCACGAGCTCGGGGATGATCCCGAACCGGAGCAGGTCGTCCGGCTCGACGTCGCCGAAGATGTTCGTGCCCGTCGCGGTCGCCTGCGCCGCGGTCGCGTCCGGGGCGAATCCGATCTGCCGCCGGCCGAGGCGCGCTTCGATGATCTTCTCGAGGCCGTCGAACGCGCCGCCACAGATGAAGAGGATGTCCTTCGTGTTGATCTGGATGTATTCCTGCTGCGGGTGCTTCCGGCCTCCCTGGGGCGGTACGGAGGCCACCGTCCCCTCGAGGATCTTGAGCAGCGCCTGCTGCACGCCCTCGCCGGAGACGTCACGCGTGATACTCGGGTTCTCCGACTTCCGCGCGATCTTGTCGATCTCGTCGATGTAGATGATCCCGCGCTCGCACTCGGCGACGTTGTACTCCCCCGCCTGCAGGAGCCGGACGAGGATGTTCTCGACGTCCTCGCCGACGTACCCGGCCTCGGTCAGCGTGGTCGCATCGGCGATCGTAAATGGCACCTGCAGCATCCGTGCGAGGGTCTGCGCGAGGAGCGTCTTGCCGACACCCGTCGGGCCGAGGAGCAGGATGTTCGACTTGTCGAGCTCGACCTCAGCCCCGGCGCGTCCCGACTGCACGCGCTTGTAGTGATTGTAGACCGCCACCGCGAGCGCCTTCTTGGCGCCCTCCTGGCCGATCACGTACTCGTCGAGGGCCGCCTTGATCGTCTGCGGGGCAGGGACCTCGGTGGGCGCCTCGGCGACCGCACGTTCCTCGTCCTCCGCCAGGATCTCGTTGCAGAGGGTGATGCACTCGTTGCAGATGTAGACGGACGGCCCGGAGATGAACTTCCGGACGGCATCCTTCGACTTGCCGCAGAACGAGCAGCGGAGATGGCGGTCGTGGGACATCAGGAGGGGGGCGTGGGCCGGGTCAGCGCGCGGTCACTTCGTCGCCGTCAATGAGGGAGACGACGTCTCCTCACGGCTCGTCACGACCTGGTCGATCATCCCGTAGGTCTTCGCCTCCTCGGCGCTCATGAACCGGTCGCGGTCCACGTCCCGCTCGATCTCCTCGAGCGGCCGGCCGGTGTGCTTGGCCATCAGCTCGTTCATCTTCGCGCGGAGATAGATGATCTCGCGCGCCTGGATCT
>JBMTAR010000143.1:0-5276 GCA_049428925.1 Gemmatimonadaceae bacterium | reverse complement strand
AACCGGCATCTCTCAGTCTCCCTCCTGCACAGCGCCACGACGGCGCTCGTCAACGTCGCGCAGAACGCGCTTGTGAGCGGTGCGGAGGCGCGGCGCTGGGGGAATGCGCACGCGAACTTGGTCCCCTACGAGCTCTTCGAGGCGGCGGACCGCGCACTCGTGATCGCCGTCGGGAACGATGCGCAGTTCGCGGCCTGCGCCCGCGCCCTCGACCTCCATGCCCTGGCATCCGATGCCGAGCTCGCCACGAACGCGGGCCGACTCGCACGGCGCGACGAGGTCGTCTCGGCGATCGCGGACCGGGTGCGGAGCGCGCCGGCGGCCGCATGGATTGCGCGTCTCGACGCGGTCGGGGTGCCGTGCGGGGTGGTGAAGCCAGTACGCGAGGCACTCGAAGCAGTAGCGGCCTCTCCCCTCACCGGGGTCGCGCCGCAGGCGCCGGGAACGGTGCGGCGTCCTCCGCCGCGGCTCGACGAGCACGGGGCGGTCATCCGCCGCGATGGATGGGGGGCGTTCATCGCGGCGGCCCCCGCACGGGCCCCGTGACCTCCCGGTGACTTGCTCGTCTTCCCCCTGCGACTCTTCCGGCATCGGCGGGAGGGCCGGGTGTTGGTCGGGAGGGCTGTCGAGGGGTCGGCGCTTGGGTTAGTCTAGCGTCGTGCCTGTGGACTCGACCGCGTCTCCCCTCCCGCCCAGCGACTCCGCCGACCTCGATCAGGCGGTCATTGACCGCGTGCTCGCCGGGGACCGCGATGCCTTCGGGATCCTGATCGAGCGCTACAGCGATCCGCTGTATCGCCACGCCTACGGGATGACGGGGAGCGCGGACGTCGCGGAGGACATCCTGCAGGTCTCGTTCATCAAGGCGTTCCATCACCTCGGTGAAGTGCGAGGCCGGTTCGATGCGTGGGTGTTCCGGATCGTTGCCAACGGGTGCAAGGACTGGCTCAAGAACATCCGGCGCACGCACCTGAGCTACGAGGAGGACGACCAGCCCTCGGGGTATGAGACCCCGGACGAGGAGCTGGATCGTGGGGAGATTCGGCGCGACCTCGACCGCGCGCTGGCCGCCCTCCCCTTCTCGCTGCGGGAGGCCTTCGTCATGAAGCACGTCGAGGGCCGCTCCTACGAGGAGATGGCCGAGCTGCTCGACACGACGGTCGGTGCCCTGAAGATGCGAGTCCACCGCGCCCGCGAGGCGCTGCAGAAGCTCTTGGAGGATCGGTATACATGATGATGCATTCGGAGTCCCTCGAACCCCGTGATCCCGCCGTCGCACCGGAGGCGGTCCGTCAGGCGCCGTCCGCCGAGGTCGAGGATCGCGAGGTGGTCCCACCGTTCGTCGAGAACGTCGCCCTGTGGTCGGCGATTGACGCCGAGACCGCACGGATGCGCGCGATGACCGCGCCCACCGGCTTCGCGGCGCGCGTCCTCGCGGGGCTCGACCGCCGCTGAGCACCGCGCATCGGCAGGTCCGGCCGGCGGCCGGGGAGTTCAACCCGTACTACGCCGGCTACATCGCCCACGTCCCTGATGGCGACGTGCTCGACGCGCTGATCGGGGGGGCGGAGATTGCCACCGCGCTCCTCCACGACGTCGATGACGCGCGCGCGCGGAGCGCGTACGCGCCGGGCAAGTGGAGCGTGAAGGAGGTGGTGCAGCATTGCACCGACGCCGAGCGCATCTTCGCGTATCGCGCCCTGCGCATCGGCCGTGGTGACACCACCCCCCTCCCGGGCTGGGACGAGCAGGCCTACGCGCCCATCAGCGCCGCGAACGAGCGGCCGCTTGATCAGCTCCTTCGTGAACTCGAGACGGTGCGCGAGGCGTCCGTGACGCTCTTCGAAGGCCTCCCGGCCGACGCCTGGACGCGTGCGGGTACTGCCAACGGCGTGCCTGCGAGCGTGCGTGCGCTCGCGTGGATCACCGCCGGACACCTGCTGCACCATCTCGATATCCTGCAGGACCGGTACCTTAGTCCCTGAGGGGCGGGCGGCGCTGACCGCCCACCCCCCGGTTCGATCAGCGCCGCGCGGAGACCGCGCGCCGCCAGTGCTCCCAGATGAGCACCATCGCCGCAGTGTCGAGCTTGCAGTACTCGCGCAGCAGCGCGCCCCAGCCCTCGCGTGCCGCACCGTCGCGGAGCGCGGCGTCGAACTGGATCCGCTCATACGCCCGCATCGCGGCCGTCCCTTCGCGGATCGCCTCGATGGATCCTGACACGGGCGCGGGCGGGAGAGCGTCGTACGGACTGCGATCGGCCGCGGCCTCACGCCCCATCAGCTCGCCGTGCTGCGCCCGGAGCGTCGGGTCGGTCGACCAGAGCGCGGCGAGCACGGCCTTGATGCTGTTGCTCCCCCTCATTCCCGGGTGATAGAACGCGGCCTTCGTCAGCTTGCAGAGGTCGAGCATCCGTCCCTCGCGCCACGTCTCCGGGTCGTCGACATCCAGCGGGCGAACGGCATCGGCGAGCCACGCAGCGAGGTCGGCGTCTCCCTCGTCGACCGTCGCGAGTTCGCGGGCGACGTCCGTGAGGACCGACGCCTCGTGGTGCGCCCAGGTGAGGATCGTCCCGTCGTCGCCGACGGCCGCACGGAGTGCGCGGGCGAAGTCGGCGTTCGGCCACCCCGGGTCGAGGAAGAGCCACTCGCGATGCTCGAAGGCGCCGCCCGGCTCACGCTGGGTATGGCAGCTCCACTGGAACGCCACCTGGCCGTAGGGACGCATCCCGCGATGCCACGGGATGGCGAGTCGGGCCGTCTCGAAGTCGATGAAGTGCAGCGGGTATCGGACCCGTGCGAGTGCAACGTCGAGCCGCTCGTCGTAGTGTGCGGTCCCCGCCGCCGTGTGGTGGATCTGGAGTCGCTGGCGCGTTGCGATCTTCCCCTCACCGAGGGCGGCATCGGGGATGTCGTGCAGCGAGGCCCGGCCCATCGCGAGCATCCCCTCGACCAGCGGGCGCTTGTCGGCGTCCTTGAGCCGGCCGACCTGATAGAGCTCAAGAATCGAGGGCGTGACATCGGCGAGCGGTCCCCAGCACTCACGGAACCCGCTGCGGTCGTCCTCCACCCGGTACTCGCAATCACGACAGTGATGCGTGAGCGTCGGCGTCGCGCGCTGCATCTCGGGCTCATAAAGCGCCAGGAGGGCCGCGGTCCGCTCGGCGACTTCGGCGCGCAGCGCGTCGACTTCCTCGCGCACCGGGACCTCGATGAGCAGCGCCTCCTGCGCCGCGAGGGCGCGGTCGCCGGTGAAGTCGACGGCGAGGAAGCCGGTGGCCTCGTCCCGACGGACGGTGAAGTGCGTGGGCAACCCCTCGGTCGTGCACCGGGCGGCGGGATCGAGGAGGCAGAGGACCGGCTCCACGTCGGCGTCAGGAAACAGCGCCTCGAGGATGAGCACCTGATAGGTCACGTCCTCGAGGTACGGACGCCAGTCGCTCATCAACTCGCGCTCGCGGACCTTCCAGAACAGGCCGTTCCCGCCGTGCTTCGTCTCCCGCTCGGCCAGCGTGCGGTCGTAGACCTTCGCCTTCACCTCAATGAGGCGGAAGCGGTCCCCGTCGCGCTCGAGGATGTCGACGCGCGCCATCCGCCGGCCGTGCAAGAGCGTCGCCTCGTGGAGCGTGATGCGCGGGGTGGCCAGAGCCGCGGCGGTCTGCGCGGCGGCCGCGGTGACCGAGCCGGTCGTCGGCAGTTCGACCGCGGCGGGGTGCCGCAGTTTGGCGAGCTGCTCGACCATGAACCCGCCTTCGGCGAGGAGCGCGAGCATCTCGTCCTCGCCGAGGGTGCTCGGGTACCGCTCTTCCTTGTAGTAGAGCTTGGTCGCGCAGTCCGTGGCGACCTTGAAGTCGGATTTGGAGAGGGTGCGCATGGCTCCCAATCCTACCGCGGGGGGCTGACGCCCGCCCGCGGGGGCGCGCTCAGATGTGCAGCGCGCGCCCCAGCGCGCCGAGCGCCGCTTCCTTCACCGCCTCACTCAGCGTCGGGTGCGAATGCACCGTGCCGCCGATGTCGTCGGCGGTGCCGCGGTACTCCATCGCGAGCACAACCTCGCTCAGCAGGTCACTCACGTTGGGGCCGATCATGTGGCAACCGAGGACTTCGTCGGTCGCCGCATCGGTCACGAACTTCACGAACCCCTCGGTGCTCCCCATCGTCCGGGCGCGGCCGTTCGCCGAGAACGGGTACTTGCCCACCTTGTACGCCCGGCCGCTCGCCTTCGCCTCCTCCTCGGTGAGGCCGCAGGTGGCGATCTCGGGCCACGTGTAGACCACGCCCGGCATGTTGTGGTAGTGCATGTGCACCGGCTTGCCGGCGATGACTTCCGCGGCGATCACGCCCTCCTCCTCGGCCTTGTGGGCGAGGAGCTTCCCGCCGACGGCGTCGCCGATGGCGAAGACGTTCGGGAGATTGGTGCGCATCCGGTCGTCGACGACGATCTCGCCGCGTCGGCCGAGGGCGAGGCCGAGCGCCGCGGCATCGACGCCGGTGAGCGAGGGACGCCGACCGATGGAGACGAGGACGTAGTCTGCCTCGAAGCTCCGGGCGGTGCCGTTCGTCTCCGTGTCGACGATCACACGGTCCCCCTCGCGACGGCCCCCGGTGACCTTGGTGCCGACGTGCAGCTCGAGCCCCTGCTTCGTGAAGATCTTGGCCGCTTCCTTCGTGATGTCGGCGTCGTTGCCCGGGAGGATGGTCGGGGCGTACTCGATGACCGTGACCTTCGCGCCGAGGCGGCGCCAGACGGAGCCGAGCTCGAGCCCGATCACGCCGCCGCCGATCACGATGAGGTGCTTCGGGACCTCGGGGATCTTCAGCGCCCCGACGTTCGAGAGGATTCGTTCCTCGTCGAAGGGGAGGAAGGGGAGTGCGACCGGCACGGAGCCGGTGGCGAGGATCACGTGCGCCGGCCGATAGGTCGTCACGGTGCCGTCGGCGGCCCGGACCTCCACGACGTTGCCGGCGGTGAGCGTCCCGAGCCCCTTGGCCCAGGTGACCTTGTTCTTCTTGAAGAGGAACTCGACGCCCTTGGTGTTCTGCGCGACGACGGCGTCCTTGCGCTTCATCATCGTCGGGAGGTCGAGCGTCACGCCCGCGATGCGGATGCCGTGGTCGGCGGCGTGGTGCGCGGCGAAGTCATAGTGCTCGGAGGAGCCGAGCAGCGCCTTCGAGGGGATGCACCCGACGTTGACGCAGGTGCCACCGAGCGTCGTGTCCTTCTCGACGCAGACGACGGAGAGTCCGAGCTGCGCGGCGCGGAGGGCGGCGACGTAG
>JBMTAR010000142.1:0-5321 GCA_049428925.1 Gemmatimonadaceae bacterium | reverse complement strand
TCCTGCCCGTTCCCGGCCTTCGTCGTCATCGCCGGGTCGAGCGTGTCGGCCTTGGCCGTCAGCGTGCGGCCCGCCACCCCGATGGAGTCCGCCATCGGCACGTCGCGCGTGCGCGAGACGATCCCCGTCACCTGCGTCTTCACGTCGCGCACCCGGAGCACCGCGTCGTGGATCTCCCCGATCCGCGTCACCAGCAGCGTCGCGAGGCTGTCGCGCTCGGCCAGCACCGCCGCCGGGATCGGCTCGAGGCGCGGGTCAGGCCCCACGTCGAACGCCTGCGACTGCGTCACCGCCCCCAGCGTGAGCCGCACCGTGTAGCGGCCCGGCGGCACCTTCGCGCCGCCGCCCGACGGCGCACCGAAGAGCAACACGCCCTGGAGCGACGTCGGTGCATCACGCCGGAGGTCCCAGGTGAAGGCGTTGAGCCCCGCCTTCGGCGCGAGCCGCGCCGGGCCCGTTCCCTTCGAGGAATAGCTGCGCATCACGCGCCCGCGCGCGTCGAGGAACTCGAGCGAGAGCGTCGTCGTGGAATCCGGCGCGGCGGCGAGGCGGTAGTGCACCGTCGCCCCGCTCGGCGGGTTCCGCCCGACGCTCGACGCGCCGCCCCCGCCCCAGCCGCCGCCGAGGTCGGCGAGCGTCGTCGCACGCGGCTGGAAGAGATGCACCGGCGCCGTCGCAATCGCCGGCGTCATCTGCCGGAGCGGCGAGAGGTCGTCGAGGATCCAGAACGACCGCCCCTCGGTGGAGGCGATCAGATCCCCGTGCCGCACCTCGAGGTCGGTCACCGGCGTCACCGGCATCCCCGTGAGCGGCTGCCAGCGTGCGCCGTCGTCGACGGAGAACCACGCCCCCGTCTCCGTGCCCGCGTAGAGCAGGCCGCGCCGCGCCGGATCCTCGCGCACCACGCGCACCGGTTCGCCGGTGCGGAAGCCGTTCACACGGAGCGCCCACGTCTTGCCGTAGTCGGTCGACTTGTAGACGAGCGGCGCCGGGTCCCCCACGCGATCGCGGCGGAAGGCGATCCACACCGTCGCCGGATCGAACGGCGAGACCTCGATCTCATTCACGAGCCCGTCCCCCGCGTCGGGCGGGGTCACGTTCGTCCAGGTCGCGCCCCCGTCGCGCGTGAGCTGCACGAGCCCGTCATCGGTGCCCACGTAGAGCGTCTTCGCATCGTGCCGCGACTCGTGGATCACGACGATCGTGCCGTACACCTCGCCGCCCGCCCCTTCGTTGGTGATCGGCCCGCCGCCCCACCCCTGACGCGCCGGGTCGTCCCGCGTGAGGTCCTTCCCGCCCGCGAGGGGCGCCCAGGTGGTGCCGCGGTCGGTCGTGCGGAAGAGCGCGTTCCCGCCGTGGTAGATCACGTTCGCGTCGTGCTGCGAGACGAGGATCGGCGCCGTCCAGTTGAAGCGATAGCGCGTCGAGTCGGTGCGCTCGGTGAGGTTCATCTCGGGCCACGGCATGATCGCGCGCGAGGTCCAGGTGCGCTGATCGAGCTCGTCGATGATCCCCTGGTAGCAGCCGCCGTAGATGAAGCGCGGGTCGGCCGCGCTCACACCGATGTTCGCGCTCTCGCACCCGGCGCCGTCCCACCAGTCGCGAATGGAGACAGTTCCGCCCACGCCGCGGCTCCGGATCACCACCGAGGAGTTGTCCTGCTGCCCGCTGTAGAGCTTGTACGGGAAGTCGTCGTCGACCGTGACGTGGTAGAACTGCGCCGTCGGCTGGTTGTCCTGCGCGCTCCAACTGCGGCCGCCGTCCTGCGAGATCGAGGCGCCGCCGTCGTTGGCGTTGATCAGGTAGCTCGGGTTCGTCGGATTGATCCAGAGCTGGTGGTTGTCACCGTGCGTCGCGCTGACCGTCGTGAACGTCGCGCCGCCGTCGATCGAGCGCATCACCGGCGCGTTCATCACCCACACCACGTCCGCGTTCTGCGGATCGGCGGTGACGTTCATGTAGTACCACGAGCGCGTCTGGATCAGACGGTCACCCGACATCTTCCGCCAGCTCTTCCCCGCGTCGTCGGAGCGGTAGAGCCCACCGTTCGGCTCGGCCTCGATGATCGCGTACACCCGGTCCGGGTTCGCCGGCGAGACCGCGACGCCGATCTTCCCCATCAGTGTCGGGAGCCCCTGCGTGAGGCGCGTCCAGGTGGTGCCGCCGTCGACCGACTTCCAGAGCCCGCTCCCCGCGCCACCGCTGCGCACATACCACGGCGTGCGCTGGTGGTCCCAGAAGGCGGCGTAGAGGATGCGCGGGTTGCTCGGGTCCATCGAGAGGTCGCTCGCCCCGCTCGTCGCGTTCACGCCGGCGAGGACGAGGCTCCACGTCGCGCCGCCGTCGGTGGTGCGGTAGATCCCGCGCTCGCTCGTTCCCTTCCACCGGTCCCCCTGCGCGGCCACGTACACCACGTCGGGGTTCGCGGGATGGATGCGCACCGCCGAGATCTGGCGCGTCGCCGCGAGCCCGATGTTCACCCAGGTGCGGCCCTGGTCGGTGCTCTTGTAGACGCCGTCGCCATAGGTCGACGACTGCCCGCGGATCGCGTGCTCGCCGGTGCCCACATACAGCACATTCGCGTCGGACGGAGCCACGGCGATCGCCCCGATCGAGCTCGTCTTGAACTGCCCGTCGGAGATGTTCTTCCAGGAGAGGCCGGCGTCGTCGGTGCGCCAGAGCCCGCCGCCGGTGTAGCCGGCGAAATACGTCAACGGCTTGCTCGGGATCCCCGCCACCGCGTTGGCACGCCCGCCACGTGAGGGGCCGATGTTGCGCCAGGTGAGGCCGGCCACCTCCCGATAGGTGGAGTCGGGACGTGAGGCCGCCGCGGCACCGCGCGGCTGGGCCGACGCGAGGACGGGGCCGAGCAGGAGGAGGGCAGGGAGGAGACGACGCATGAACGAACCCGGCGCTGGGGGGTGGTGGGAATGGGAATCGCGCTCCAACATATCGCCGAATCTCGAACCCCACGATGATGCGCCGCCTCGCACGATCCACCCTCCTCCTCCTCGCCGGCTCGGCGTCCCTCCTCAACGGGCAGGGCGCGCCGGGGTCGACCAAGCCCACCCTGGTCGTCTTCCTCACCATCGACCAGCTCGGCAGCGACTACCTCGCCCGCTTCGGCGGGAACCTCACCGGCGGCCTCAAGCGCCTCCGTGACGAGGGAGCCACCTGGCTATACGGCGCACATGATCACGCCATAACAGAGACAGCACCAGGACATGCAGCAACAATGTCCGGCCGTTTCCCCGTCCACACCGGCATCGCCAGCAACTCCCAAGGGGTCAACACCCGCGAGGCACCACTCATCGAATCCGATGACATCGGGGCATCACCATTCCGCTTCAAGGGCACGGTCCTCCTCGACTGGATGCTCGCCGCCGACCCCACCACCCGCTCCCTCTCCGTCTCCCGGAAGGACCGCGGCGCCATCCTCCCGGTCGGCACGGTCAAAACCCACGTCTATTGGTTCGCCTCCAACGGCCGATTCACCACCTCGCGCTACTACCGCGACACCCTCCCCACCTGGGTCGCGCGCTTCAACGCCCGCAACATCCCGCAGCGCTACGCGGGCCAGGAGTGGACGCCGCTCCTCCCAGCCGATCGGTACGCCGAGCCCGACTCGGTGAGCTTCGAGGCCGACGGCGACTACACCTTCCCGCACCGCCTCTCCCGTGACTCCGCCCGTGCCGCCCGCGATATCCGCGACTGGCCCTGGATGGACTCCCTCACCCTCGCCTTCGCCCTCGAAGGCACCCGCACCCTCGGGCTCGGCAGCGCCGCGAACCGCACCGATCTCCTCGCGATCTCCCTCTCCACCACGGATGCGGTCGGCCATCGCTATGGCCCCGACTCCAAGGAGATCCACGACCAGATCCTGCGACTCGATCGCTACCTCGGGCAGTTCCTCGACTCCCTCCTCGCGCTCCGCGGTCGGGACCGCGTCGTCATCGCACTCACCGCCGACCACGGCGTGCAGCCGATCCCCGAGCTCCGCTCGGCGTGGTATCCGAACCACGACGCCCAACGCGTCGATCCCGCGCCGGCCTGGCGCACGGTGCGCGCGGCGCTGCGTCGCGCGGGCGTCGACTCCAACGCCGTCGACAGCGACGACGGCTTCCGCGTCGTCGACCCTGCGGCCTTCCGCCGCGCGAACGTCGACCCCGATGCCATCGCGCGCCTCTGGGTGGCCGAGCTGCGGACGATGAACGGTGTCGCCTCCGCCGATCTCATCGCCGACCTCGCGCGCGCCGACACCACCACGAACGTCGTCGCGCGTCGGTGGCTCCATCAGTTCGCCCCCGACGGCCCGATCCGCGCCGTCGTCTCGCTCGAACCCTTCGCCTACTGGAAGTCGACGACGTACGCGACGCACGGCTCCCCGAACGAGGCCGATGCGCGCGTCCCCGTCCTCTTCTGGGGCGCCGGCATCGCCGCCGGCCGGCGCGCCGGCGAGGCGCGCGTGGTCGATATGGCACCGACCCTCGCGCAGTGGCTCCGCATCCGTCCGCTCGAACGCCTCGACGGCGTCCCCCTCACCCTGACTCCCTGACCCCTCCTCCGATGGCGAAGGCGCCCGCACCTCTCGAACAGCGCACGCTCGGTCGCACCGGTGGCGCGATGACCATCCTCGGCCTCGGCACCCGTCGCCTCGCGGCGGCTGGCCAGCAGGGCGCGATCCGCCTCGTCCGCGAGGCCATCGACGCGGGGGTCAACGTCCTCGAGGTCGCGCCCGAGTACGGCGACGGCCGCACCGAACGCTGGATCGGCCTCGCCCTCCGCGACGGCTACCGCGAGCGCGTGCAGCTCATCTGGCAGTGCTGCGCCCATCTCCGCGACTACAGGACGGCGATGGCGCAGTTCGAGGCGACACTCGGCCATCTCCGCACCGACCGCATCGAGATGTGGTCGTTCCACGAGGTCATCTACGACAACGACCCCGACTGGATCTACGAGCACGGCGGTCTCGACGCCGCACAGGAGGCGCGCGAGCAGCGCCGCGTCCGGTGGATCGCCTTCCACGGCGAGAAGTCCCCGCACATCGCGCTCAAGCTCCTGCAGCGCGGCTTCGCCTGGGATGCGGTGTTGATGCCCCTCAATCCCTTCGATGCGTCGTTCCGCTCCTTCGAGAAGCAAGTCCTCCCCGAGGTGATCCGCCGCGGGGGCGCCGTCATCGGCACCAAGGCGCTCGCCGGGGGCAGCATCCCCGCCGGGAAGGTGGTGAAGGTCGATGACGCCTTCCGCTACACCTGGTCGCTCCCCGTCACGAGCGTGCTCGTCGGATGCGACTCGAGTGCGATCCTCAAGAAGACCCTGAA
>JBMTAR010000141.1:0-5439 GCA_049428925.1 Gemmatimonadaceae bacterium | reverse complement strand
GCCGGTATGCCGGTTTTCGAGACCGGTGCCTTCAACCACTCGGCCATCTGTCCAGACGGGGGAAGTTACCACGGGCGCCGAGGGAGGGTCAACGCCCAGTGGACGCGTGGGAACGCGGTGTCAGCGACCGGGGTTGTGCTGCTATGCCACTCCCGAACATCACGCCGCTCACGACGGTCCGCCGGGTCACCGCAGTCGTCCCTCTCCTCCTCAGCCTGGGCTGGGGCGCCGCAGAGGCCCAAGGGAGCGGGGCCGACAGCTTCCCTTCCCCGGCCCGCCCGGTCTCGCGCATCGTCGCGCCGCGCTGGATCGCCGAGGATGACCGCGACGCGTTCGGCGAGGCGGAAATCGTGATGGAGCTGCTCCGGGTCCGGCCCGGGCAGCGGGTCGCGGACATCGGGGCCGGGGATGGCTATTACGTGCGGCACCTGAGCGAGCGCGTCGGACCGAGCGGCCTCGTCTACGGGCAGGACATCGAGCCGCGCTACCTCGGCCTGCTCCGCGCGCGTGTCGCGGAGGCAGGGTGGACGAACGTGGTGGTCGTCGAAGGGACAGCCGGTGACCCTCGCCTTCCCGCCGGCGGAATCGACGTCGCCCTGATGATCCATATGTATCACGAGATCAGCGAGCCCTTCGCCCTGCTCCACCGGCTCAGCCCGGCGTTCCGGGACGGGGGTCGCCTCGCGATCCTCGATCAGGATGCGCCTACGGACCGGCACGGGACCCCGCCGCGGCTGCTCGCGTGCGAGCTCCGGGCGATGGGATACGACCGGCTTCGCACCGACACGATGCCCGACGGCGCGTACCTGATGACGTTCCGCGCACCGGATGCGGCGCGGCGGACGCGGGATGCCGCGGATGTGCGTGCCCGGGCCGCCGCGGCGCGCTGCCGACCGTAGAAGCCGCAGCACCCGCCGCGCGGTGGTTCCCGTCCGTCCCTCGAGTTCTCCCGCAGGTCCTCGCGACACCGTGTAGCGCCGAGTCAGCGTTCCTCGCGGACCGGACGGCGGGACGCGAAAAAGTCGCGCAGCAGCACGGAGGCCTCCTCCGCGCGCACCCCTCCGTGGACTTCAGGCCGATGATTGAGCTTCGGATGCCGGAGCACATCACCGACCGACCCGGCCATCCCCGCTTTCTCATCCCAGGCGCCGAAGACGACACGCCCGACCCGCGCGTGGACGATCGCGCCGGCACACATCGCACAGGGTTCGAGCGTCACATAGAGTGTGGCGTTCCCGAGACGCGCCTCCCGCAGCGCGTACGCCGCGGCCCGCAGTGCCCGCAGCTCGGCGTGTTGCGTGGCATCGCGGCCGGCGACCATCGCATTCGCGGCCCGGGCCACGACGGCCCCCGAAGCCACAACGACGGCGCCCACCGGTACCTCACCTGCCGAGGCCGCTCGTCGCGCCTCTTCGAGCGCGAGCCCCATCCACCACGCGTCCTCCTCGGCGCGCGACGCGAAGACGACAGGCGCGGTCAGAGCGGCCTCCAACCGTAGTGGTCTTGCAGATAGGCAAGTACCGCGGTCACGAACGCTTCGGCGAAGGCGAAGCGGCTCTCCGGTGTATCGCGCACGCCCGTGTAGTGCGTCTCGATCTGAATGGCATCGACGGCACCCCCCGTGACCGACCCGCGACGCACCGTATTGTAGCCCCCGTTGAAGTAGTCCTGGCCGACGAGGGGGGCCGGATCGAAATCCGATGGGACGGAGGGGAACCCGAGGGCGCGGAATCGCGAGCCAAGCGCGCGCGGACCGCGCAACAGCACCGCGCCGGAATCGCCGCTGACCGCGGTTCGATGGAGCCCGGCGATGGAGCTCTGCCCCACCATCGGCCCGAGGAGCGAATCGGCGAGCCGCAGCGACGTCGCCGAGGTGAGATAGCCGATCTCCAGTCGTGGCACCGCATGCCCGTGACCGTGCAAGTCGATCACGAGGGCGCGAGGATGCACGCGTCGCGCCCCCGCCACGGCGGAGTCGATCCGTTCCTGATAGAGGTTCCAGAAGGGCTCGAGCGGCAGATGCCCACCAGTCGCCTCGAGGAGATCGCGGTTCCCATCGAACTTCCGTCGCGTGAGCCGGTTCACCACCAGGAATGGCCGACGATTCACGCGCACTTCGAAGGCGGCCGCGATGGCCAGAGCGAGCGCACGCGTGTTGGTGTCGTTCCCGAGCACACAACCCGTACAGGTTCGGTCCGGCACATCAGCGGGAGCGAGGTCCCCCCCGTGCGGCGCGATGAGGACGAGCGGGATTGAGCCGTTCTCGACGTCCACCCAGGTGGTGATCGGCAGGGGCGGCGGCGGCGTCACGGGACCGGTCGTTGCCGTCGGGCCCGTTGGGCCTGCCCCGCTCCCTGTCCCCTCCTCCTCGGCGGCCGCCCCGCAGCCGACGGCGCCGAGGATCGTCACGATCCCCAGCGCCGTTCGGGCCCATCGAGCGCACACGCGAGATGTCATCCCAGTTCGAATCGAAGGTGTCCACCGTCGGCGCGCGCCACGATGGCCTCGCCCTCCTTGAACTTGCCCTCGAGCAGCGCCGATGCCAACGGGTTCTGGACGAGCCGCTGGATGGCGCGCTTGAGCGGACGGGCGCCGAAGGCGGGGTCGTAGCCCTCCGTAGCGAGCAGCGCCTTCGCCTCCGGCGTGACCGTCAACGTCAGCTTCCGATCGGCGAGGAGCCGCGTCAGCCGCGCGAGCTGCAGGTCCACGATCGGCGCGATCTCCGCGGCGCCGAGCGGCCGGAAGAGGACGATCTCGTCCACGCGATTCAGGAACTCCGGCTTGAAGTGCGCTCGCAGTGCCGCGGTCACCTGGGTCTCGACGAGCGCCCAGTCGGCCGTCCCCTGCTCGAGGATCCAGCTCGACCCCAGGTTCGACGTCATGATGATCACGACGTTGCGGAAGTCGACGGTGCGTCCCTGCGCATCGGTGAGCCGGCCGTCATCGAGGATCTGCAGGAGCACGTTGAACACGTCCGGGTGTGCCTTCTCGATCTCGTCGAAGAGGACGACGCTGTACGGACGGCGACGGATCGCCTCGGTGAGCTGCCCCCCCTCCTCGAAGCCGACGTAGCCCGGTGGCGCGCCGATGAGCCGCGCGACGGCGTGCTTCTCCATGTACTCGGACATGTCTATCCGCACCATCGCCTGCTCGTCGTCGAAGAGGAATTCAGCGAGGGCGCGCGCCGTCTCGGTCTTCCCGACGCCGGTGGGGCCGAGGAAGATGAACGAGCCGACCGGACGGTTCGGGTCCTGCAATCCGGCGCGCGAGCGCCGGACGGCGTTCGCGACGGCGGTGACCGCCTCCCGCTGGCCGATCACCCGCCGTGCGAGCTCGGCGTCGAGGGCCATCAGCCGCTCGCGCTCGGACTCCATCATCCGCTGCACCGGGATCCCCGTCCAGCGCGCGACGATCTCCGCGATATCGTCGGCCCCAACCTCCTCCTTGAGGAACGTGGTCGCGCCCTGCTTCCGCTCCGCGAGGCCCTGCTCCACGGTCCGAAGCTCCGCTTCGAGCGCCGGGACGGTCCCGTACTGGATCTCGGCGGCTTTCCCGAGGTCGCCCGCACGGGTCACGCGTTCCGCCTCACCACGCGCCTCCTCGATCCGCTGCTTCAATTTCCCCACCGCACCGAGCGCCTCCTTCTCCGCCTGCCACTGCGCTTTCATCGCATTGGCACGCTCACGCCGTTCCGCGAGCTCCTGCTCGAGCGCGGTGCGACGGGCGACGGTCGCCGGATCCTTTTCCTTCGCGAGCGCCTGTCGCTCGATCTCGAGCTGCACGATACGACGCTCGACCTCGTCGATCTCCTGCGGGAGCGAATCGATCTCGATCCGGAGCCGCGAGGCCGCCTCGTCCATCAGGTCGATCGCCTTGTCGGGAAGGAAGCGGTCGCCGATATACCGGTTGGAGAGCGTGGCCGCCGCCACGACGGCGCCATCGGTGATGCGGACGCCGTGATGCGACTCGTACCGCTCCTTGAGCCCGCGCAGGATGGCGATCGTGCTCTCCACCGTGGGCTCGCCGACGAAGACGGGCTGGAAGCGTCGCTCGAGGGCCGGGTCCTTCTCCACGTGCTGGCGGTACTCGTCGAGCGTGGTCGCCCCGACCACCCGGAGTTCGCCGCGCGCGAGCATCGGCTTGAGCATGTTGCCGGCATCCATCGCGCCCTCGGCCTTCCCCGCCCCGACGAGGGTGTGGAGCTCGTCGATGAACATCACGAACTGGCCCTCGCTCGCCGTAATCTCCTTCAGGACGGCCTTGAGTCGTTCCTCGAACTCGCCGCGGAACTTGGCCCCCGCGATCAGCGCTCCGAGGTCCAGCGCGACGAGACGCTTCCCTCGCAACGACTCCGGGACGTCGCCGTGGACGATGCGTTGCGCGAGCCCCTCGGCGATGGCGGTCTTGCCGACGCCGGGCTCACCGATCAGGACGGGGTTGTTCTTGGTTCGACGGGACAGCACCTGGATGACGCGTCGGATCTCCTCATCGCGCCCGATCACCGGATCGAGCTTCCCGGCCCGGGCATCTGCCGTGAGGTCGCGCGTGAACTTCTCGAGGGCCTGATACTGTGTCTCGGGGCTCTGGTCGGTGACCTTGTGCGCCCCCCGGACCGCGGTGAGCGCCTCGAGGAGCGTCGCCCGCGTGACGCGCTGCGCCGACAGGACGGCCGCCGCATCACCGCCGCGCCCCTCGACGAGACCGAGGAGGAGGTGTTCGGTGGAGACGTACGCGTCGCCGAGGGCCTTGGCCTCGCGCTCCGCGCGATCGAGGGCCGCCGCGAGCTCGCGCCCGAGCGAGGGCTGCGCGTCGGTCTGCTTCGGATAACGCGCGAGCTCGCGCTCCAGCGCGGCCTGCAGCGCCGGGAGGGCGACGCCCAGCTTCGCGAGGATCGGCGTGACGATCGAGTCCGCCTGCGCGAGGAGCGCCTGCAGCAGGTGCGTGTCGTGCACCTGCGGGTGGCCCGCCCGGCGCGCACGCTCGACCGCGTCGGCGAGCGCCTCCTGGGAACGGACGGTGAGACGGTCGGCGGGAATCATCGAGGACCTCAGGGCGATGGGAGGATGGGTCGATCAGGAGGGCTGGCCGGCGCGCACGGAGCACCAGCCAGCTGATACCCGCCATCGGCGCAAATCCCCGGCCAGTCACTCCCCGCCGAATCGGCCGAACAGCACGACGTGATGACATCGCGCTCTGCCGATTCGCCCGGCCGTCAGGGTTCCGCCGGCACCTCGCGGAAGACGCGCCCGTCCCCTTCGCGGCGCGAGATGCCGCGGCGATCGCACCACTCGAGGAACGGGATGAGCCACTTCCTCGTGATGCCGAGGGGCTCGCGCAGCTCGGAGGGGGCATAGCAGATGCCGGGCCGCACGAACTCCCCCAGCCGGGCGAGGAGGTCGAGGACGGCACCGACGCTGAACCACCAATCCATCGCGACCC
>JBMTAR010000140.1:0-5486 GCA_049428925.1 Gemmatimonadaceae bacterium | reverse complement strand
GTCCCCGGGAGACCGAGGGCGGTCAGGGGGAGGGTAATGAGGGCGCCGAGGGCGAGGAGGAGGACGGGGAGCATCCGTGTATCTTGGGGGATGGCCCGCCCCTTCCGCGAGACGCTGGTCCGCGTGATGACCGTCCAGGTCGTCGCCTTGCTCGTGCTCTGGTGGCTCCAGCGTCGGTACGGGGCCTGACGATGCATCCGCTCGATTGGGTGGTCGTTGTCGGGTACCTCGGATACGTCGTCTGGGACGGGCTCCGGCGCGCGCGCGGCACGACCGACATCGAGGGATACTTCCTCGCGAACCGCAGCCTCCCGTGGTGGGCCGTCGGGCTCTCGGTGATGGCGACGCAGCTCTCGGCCATCACCCTCGTCGGGACGACGGGGCAGGGCGCCACCGACGGCCTCCGCTTCGTCCAGTTCTACTTCGGCCTGCCGCTCGCGATGGTGCTCCTCGGCGTCACGCTCGTGCCGTTCCTGCATAAGGCCAAGGTCTACACCGCGTATGAGTATCTCGAGCGCCGCTTCGACGGCCGCACGCGCACCCTGACCAGCCTCCTCTTCCTCGTCTCGCGCGGTCTTTCCTGCGGGGCGATCATCTCGGCACCCGCGGTGGTGCTCTCCGCCGTGCTCGGCTGGCCGCTCGCCTCCTGCGTCGCGCTCATCGGCGTGCCCACGGTGCTCTACACTGTGGTCGGCGGGGTGCAGGCCGTCACCTGGGCTGACGTGAAGCAGATGGTCGTCATCGTCGGTGCCGTGGCCGCGATGGCCGTGGTGCTCCTCACGCGCATCCCCGTGCCGCTCGACGATGCGCTCGCCGTCGCCGGGGCCGCCGGTCGCCTCCGCGTCTTCGACCTCTCGTTCTCACTCGAGAATCCGTATACCGTCTGGTCGGGGCTGATCGGCGGCACCTTCCTGATGCTCTCGTACTTCGGGACCGACCAGAGTCAGGTGCAGCGCTATCTCGCGGCGCGGTCGGTGGACGAGGCACGCAGCTCGCTGCTGATCAGTGCGTACTGGAAGATCCCGCTCCAGGCGCTGATTCTCCTGCTCGGCGTGCTCGTTTTTCTCTACCACGTCTTCCAGACGGGGCCGCTCTATCACAATCCGGCACACGAGCGCGCGATGCGGGCCGCGGCGCCGGCGACGCTCGACTCCCTCACGCGCCGCTACGCCGACGTCTCCGCGGCGCGCGCCACCGCGGCGCGCGCGATGGTCGGGGCCCGGACCGCCGATGATCCCGCCGCGCTCGCCGATGCGACCGCGGCGTACCGCGGGCAGGAGCGGGAGGCCGACGCGGTGCGCGCCGTCGCGCTTGCGGAGGCAGGGAAGGTCGTGGCCGGCCCGACCCGCGATGTGAACTACGTCATCCCGCGCTTCGTGCTCGACGTACTGCCGGTCGGTCTCGTCGGGCTCTTCCTCGCCGCGGTGCTCGCGGCCGCGATGTCGAGCATCGCGGCGGAGCTCAACTCCCTCTCGACCGCCACCATCGTCGATTTCTATCGCCGTCGGTTCGTGACGGTGGCGGATGAGGCGCACTACCTGCGCGCCTCGAAGTGGGCCACGGCACTCTGGGGCGCTTTCGCCTGCGTCATCGCCCTCTACGCCGCGACCCTTGGCTCGCTCATCGAGGTCGTGAACCGCTTCGGCTCCTTCTTCTACGGCTCCATCCTCGGCGTCTTCCTGCTGGCGATGCTGCCGCGCGCGCGCGCCCGCGGCGCGTTCGGCGGGCTGATCGCGGGGATGGCGACGGTCGGTGCGGTGAGTGTGCTCCGTCCTGACATCGCCTTCCTCTGGCACAACGTGATCGGGGCCGTCGCGGTGGTGGTGGTCGGCCTCCTGCTCAGCGCTACCGCGTCCGCACCAGATACCCGTTCGCCGGCAGGGTGAGCGTGCCCTCCGCGCCGAGGGCGACCGTCGCCCCCGTGAACGCGTCGCGGTAGTCACCGGGTGCGGCGAGGCCGGTGTAGCGATACGTCGCTGCCGCCGCGCCGAGATTCACCGCCACGAGGGCCACGCTCGCCCCCTCGGTCCGCGTGAAGGCGTAGACCGTCGCCGGGCCGGTGCCGGCGAGTTTCGCCTGGTCACCGCCGTCCGCGCCGTTCCAGAGCGCCGGCGTCGCCGCCTTGAGCTCGAGCATCGTCCGGTAGAAGGGCGCCGCGGACTGGTCGCTCCACGAGACCGTGTCCTTCTCGAAGAAGCGGAGCCGCTTCGCGAGCCCCGCCTCCTGGCCCGTGTAGACCAGCGGGATCGACCCGCGGAGCGTCGAGGCGAGCACGAACATCGCGCGGTGGTTCGCCCCCATCCGCTCGAACTCCGTCCCCTGCCAGCTGTTCTCGTCGTGGTTGCTGGTGAACATCATCCGCATCGCGTTCGCGGGATACTCCGCCGCGTCCTTCGCGAGCCACGCGTCGAGGCTCGGAAAGGAGTCCTTCCCCTGCGCGAGCCGGTTCATCAGGTGGTGCAGCTCCCAGCCGTATGTGGCATCGAAGGCCGTGTGGTACTTCGGCCCCTCCGCCTCGGCGAGGAGGAAGAGATCCGCGCGCTCGCGCAGCAGCGCCGCGCGCGCCTGACGCCAGAAGTCCATCCCGATGCCCCAGGCCACGTCGCAGCGGAAACCGTCGACGCCCATCTCCCGCACCCACCACGCCATATCGTCGATCATCGCCTCGCGCATCGCCGGCTGGTCGTAGTTCAGGTCGGCGACGTCGGTCCAGTCGGTCTCGGTACCATCCTCGTTGCGCGGGAAGGAGATCGAGCCGTCGGCGCGCTGCGTATACCAGTCGGGATGCGCGGTGATCCAGGTGTGGTCGCGTGAGGTGTGATTCGCCACCCAGTCGAGGATCACCTTCAATCCGAGCGCGTGCGCGGAATCGATCACCGCCTTGAGCTCCGCCGCGGTCCCGAACTCGGGGTTCGTCGCGCGGTAATCGCTGATCGAGTAGTACGATCCGAGGCCTCCCTTCCGGTCCGTCACCCCGATCGGCTGCACGGGCATCAACCAGAGGATGTCGACGCCGAGGGAGTCGAGGCGCGTGAGATGCGGGAGGAGCGCGGTGAAGGTGCCCTCCGGCGTGAACTGCCGGATGTTCACCTCGTAGATGGCCGCGTCGCGCGCCCAGGCGGGGTGCGCGGTAAGCGGCGTGTCGGGCGTGGTCTCCGGGGCGGGGCGCTCGCAGCCGACGAGGAGGCCGGCGAGCAGCGCGAGAGCGGCGGGGCGGGGGGAACGCATCGCGATGGGGGATTGGGGGGAGGAGCCCGCACGAGGAACCCCCGTGGGGCGTGCGAAGAATATGCGGCGGCGCACGCATATCCGGTGCAACCGGCGCACGTCTATGCTGGACGCCACTGAGACCGCGGCCGACGGGTAGGATGCCCATATGACCGCCATCCGACTCATCGGCGTCCCTATGGACCTCGGCGCCTCGCGCCGCGGCGTCGATATGGGGCCCTCCGCCGTCCGATACACCGACCTCCGCAACCGGCTCGTCGCCCTCGGGCACGACGTCGAGGACGCGGGGAATGTCCCCGTCCCCTTCCGTGAAGACGCTGCGAAGGGGGCACAGCGCGGCGCCCGCTACCTCGGTGCCATCACCGAGGTGTGCAGCGCCGTCGCCACCGCCACACGTGACGCGCTCGCCGCGGGACGCACGCCGGTGGTGTTGGGCGGCGATCACGCGCTCGCGGCGGGCTCCATCGCCGGGGCCGCGGCGCACCTCGCCCAGAGCGGTCGACGTCTCGGGCTCCTCTGGATCGACGCGCACGGCGATCTCAACACACCAGGCACCTCGCGGTCCGGGAACGTGCACGGGATGCCGCTCGCTGCACTGCTCGGCCACGGCGACCGTGCGCTCGCGGGCATCGCGGGCGCCGTGCCGGCCGTGCGCGCCCGGGACGTGGCCCTCATCGGGCAGCGCGACCTTGATATCGCCGAGCGTCATCACATCACCAAGTGGGGCATCGCGACGCACACGATGCGCGCGCTCGACGAGCGCGGCGTGCGGACCGTGCTCGAGGAGGCCAGCGACACCGCCACGCGTGAGACCGACGCCCTCTGGGTCTCGTTCGATATGGACGTGATCGATCCCGCCGAGGCGCCAGGCGTCGGCACCGCGGTCCCCGGCGGGATGACGTATCGCGAGGCCCACCTCGCGATGGAGATGCTCGCGGACACGGGAAAGCTCCTCGGGCTCGACGTCGTCGAGGTGAACCCTGTGCTCGATGCGCACAACCGCACGGCCGAGATCGCCGCGGAGTTGATTCTCAGCGCGCTGGGCAAACGGATTCTGTGAGGCAGATGATGACGACAATCTGCTATCAGCCCCCGGATTTCTCGGCGCCGCATCTCGTCGCGGCACCGCCGGCGCGCACCGCGCCCGTGATGCAGGACGGTGTGCTCCCCGACGGCTTCTTCGCCACCACCAACCTCCCGACGTACGTGAAGGGGACGGACGGACGCTGGACCCTGCCGCGTGAACCGCGGATGGATGGTGTCCTCGTGCGTGACGCGGATGGTGGATGGTGGGTGCGCGAGGGGCGCCGCGTGCGCATCGGCGATGCGGTCGTCGTCGGCGCAGCGGAGGATGGGCGTGAGGGGGTGCTCGTTCATGCGCACGGCTTCGTGGCCGCGGCGGGCCCGGGTGGCGACTTCCACTTCATGTCGAGCCAGGTCTCGCGGGAGAAGCCCATCGACTACGCCGCGATCGCCCGGATGCTCGTCGAGGAGAAGCGGCGCGGGGGCTACGTGCTCTGGGTGGCGGGCCCCGCGCTCGTGCATTCCCGGGCGCGCGACAATCTCGTCTGGTTCATCCGCAACGGGTACGTGCAGGCGCTCCTCGCGGGAAATGCCGTCGCGGTGCACGACATCGAGGCGGCCATCGTCGGGACGACCCTCGGGATGACGAGCCACGGGGAGCCGACGCCGGGTGGGCACGCCGCGCATATGCGGGCCATCAACGCCGTCCGCCGCGCAGGGTCGATCGCCGCCGCGGTGCGCGAGGGGACCATCACCGACGGCATTATGCACGCGTGCGTGGTGGAGGAGGTGCCCTTCGTCCTCGGCGGATCGATTCGCGACGACGGGCCGCTCCCAGACGTGTTCACCGATGTGGTGGCGGCGCAGACGGCGACGCGCGCGCACACGGTCAAGGCGACGATGGCGGTGATGATCGCGACCGCCCTGCACTCGATTGCCGTGGGGAACATGCTGCCCGCGTACTACGAGGATCCGCAGCGTGGGCTCTGCGAGCTCCCGACCATCTGCGTCGACGCGAGCGAGTTCCTCGTCGGGAAGCTCAAGGACCGCGGCACCCATCAGGCGGTGGGCGTCGTCACCAATGCTCAGGACTTCATGAGCATCCTGCGCGCGGCGGTGGAGCGCGAAGTCACGGGGTGACGCCGCCGCGCGGTCTGGTGCGCCATCTGGTACACGGTCTGGTGCGCGGTCGGACGGCCGGGCGTCGTGCCTCTCGACGCCCGACGGCTGCTTAC
>JBMTAR010000139.1:0-5590 GCA_049428925.1 Gemmatimonadaceae bacterium | reverse complement strand
GGTGCCGCAGCGGGCGCCGCGCTGCTGTCCGTGGCCGACGCCTCGAGGTTGGCACAGCTGATCAGCAGCACCTCGAAGCGTGTGACGAGGTCGGTTGCCTCGCGGGGCGCGCGCGAGTCACGGGCCGCACGCCCGAGCCGCGCCCGACCATCCCGCAGCATCGGGCACGCCGTCGCCGCCTCACCCCGCTCCAGGAGGAGCCGCCCGTGCCAGAGCGCCGCTTCGGCCCGCGCCGGCGCTTCGGGGGTCTCGCGCGCGAGCCGTTCGAGATACTGCTCGGCCGCCGCCCGGTCCCCGCGTGCGAGCTCGCCCTGCGCGAGGCGGAGCATCGCCTCGCCGGCAATCGCACTCCCGTCGAACTCGAGCATCAGTCGCAGGTAGTCCTGCTGCGCCATCTCCCACGATTCTGCGAGCGTCGCCCGCCAGTAGAGGATCGTCGCCTCGTCCGGTGAACCCGGCGTGACGCGCGCGAGCACCGAATCCACCACCGAGCGACCCACCGCCCCGGCGCCCTCGTTCACGAGCCGCCGCGCACGCGCGATCGCGCTGTCGAGCGCCGGCGTCGAGGCCGATTGCGCCGCCAACGATGCGCTGCACACCAGTGTGAGCAGCGAGAGCAGAGAGCGCCGCGACCGGAGTTGGCGCACCGTCACGCCGCGCCCCGCGTGGCTTTCGGGACCGCGGCGAGTCCGAGCACGAGCGATCGCAGGAGCTGCGCCTCGCTCGAAACCTTGGTGTCCTTCATCGCACGGTCGGCCTGCCGCAGCTGCTCGAGCGCGCGATCGACGTCGGCGGCGGACCATTTGCCGAGGTGGCGCGCCCAGCACTTCACGGCATCGCCCCAGGATTGTCCCGTGTACGCGCCGCCCGAGCCTTTGAGCAGCGTGAAGTATTCGCTCTCGAGCCGTGACGCCGAGAGTCCGCGCCCGCGTGCCGCGAGTCCCCAGCCGATGGCGAGGGTCTGCGTCGCGAGCGCCATCACGAGCGTCACGCCGCTCGACTTGGGCTGCGCGAGCGCATCCTCCACGAGGGCGAGCGCGGTCGCGGTGTCACGCCGGGCGACGGCGTCGAGGAAATCGCCCACCGTGTGGCCCGGCCGCACGCCGGTCACCGCCTCGACGGCCGCGACGTCGATCGGCGCGCCGGCGGTGTACGCCACGAGCTTCTTGAGTTCGCCATCGAGGAGCGAGAGGTCGCTCCCACCGTAGGACGCGAGGAGCGCGGCGGCGTCGGGGAGGATGGTGCCGCCACACGCGGTGGTCGTCTGGTGAACGATCCACTTCACGAGGTCCTCACCCTCGAGCGCGCGGAACTCCACGACGCTCGCCGCCGCGGTCCACGGGGCGGCCGGCGCGTCACCCGCGGGGACGACGAGGAGGAGCACCGTCTCCGTGGCGGGGTGCTTGAGATAGGCCAGCAATCGGGGCTGCACCGCCTTCTTCAGGGCGCCCGGATCGCGCAGCACCACGACGCGCCGCTCGGCGAGCATCGGGAGCGCATCGAGGGCCCCGGCGAGCCGGCCGGCGTCACACTCCCCGCCGCGCAGCACCTCGAGATTGAAATCCCGTGTGCCGGCGTCCGTCGCCGCCTCGATGACGCGGCGCACCCAGAGATCTTTGAGGTGGTCGTCGGCGCCGTGGAAGACGTAGACCGGAGCGAGCGGCCCCTTCGCGACGGCCCCCTTGAACGCGGTCATCGACAGGGTCGGCATCGAGGGGGAATATAGCCGACGACGCCCCTCCGGTTGCCCGGAGGGACGCGTCCCACGCTCCGTCGGTGATCGTCGCGACCCCTTTCGAGGCCGGACCCCCCTTCACTTAGCGAAGCGCAGGCTCGATGATCTCCGCGAACGCCCCACGCGCCCGGTTGAGCCGCGACTTCACGGTCCCGAGGTTGCACTGGGTGAGGTCGGCGATCTCCTCGTACGAACGCCCCTCCAACTCGCGCATCACGAACACCTGCCGGTGATGCACCGGGAGCTGCGCGACGGTCGACTCCACCAGCGCGCGCACGTGCCGCTTTCGGAAGAGATCGTCCGGCCGCGACGTGGTGTCCTCGAACTCTATCGGACGATCCTCGTCATCCTGGTCCGCGCTCAGCGCCTGATACAACACGATCGGATTCCGCCCGCGATTCCGGAGCTCATTCTTCGCTAGGTTCGACGCGATGGTGTAGATCCAGGTCGAGAACTTCTTCGTCCGGTCGAACCGCGCGAGATGGCGATGCACCCGGATGAAGGCCTCCTGAACGAGATCCTCGGCCCGCTCCCGGTCTCCGACAGTCCGGTAGATGAAATTCAGCAGCCGGGTCCTGTACCGGTGGAAGATCACATCGAAGGCGCGGCTCTCACCCTTGATGTATTCGTACACCAAGGAGCCATCATCGAGACTTTCAAGCTCTGAAGTCGGCCGATAAGAGCCAGTATCACGGCCACCAATCGAACCGTACATCTCATCGATCGCGACAGCAGCGGTTCCCATCATTCCTCCCGTTGGTTGGCAGACGTTCCTACCGCCTATGCCACCCATAGGAGCACACCGCGTGCCACTCAGGATAATTTCGCTAAGTATAATAAATACAACAACTTATTTAACTTAAAGATTCCCGAATTGTCTGAAAATAAGGACGCTTTATCGTCCTAAATTCCGGAAATTAGGACGATTCGACTCGGACCAGCTCGATCTCACCGGCCTGAAGAAAATCCCGCCGCATACAACAACCCGACCACCGTCTTCGCGTCTGTGATCTCGCCGGCGGCGATCATCCCGAGCGCCTTCGACAGCGGCACCGTCACGACCTCAATGAACTCGTCCGCCTCCCGTGTGGAGGTCCCACGCTCCAACCCGGTCGCCAGGAAGATCTCGATCCGCTCGTTCGTGAACCCCGGGGCGGTCCAGATGCTCGTCAGCGACTCCATCGACGTTGCAGTGCACCCAGTCTCCTCCTTCAGCTCCCGATGCGCGCACGCCAGCGTCGGTTCGCCGGGCTCCAACCGCCCGGCGGGAATCTCCCAGAGCATGCCGTCCACCGCATAGCGGTACTGATGGATCAAGAGCACCTGTGGATCCTCGCCACGCGGATCGCTCAGGAACGGCACCACCGCCGCAGCCCCGGGGTGATGGATCAACACCTGCTCCCCCACCGTCCCGTCGGGATAGCGCACCTGGTCGAGATGCGCGTCGAGGAAGCGATACTGCCAGACGCGCCCGCCATCCACCCGCCCCGGCTCAGTCATCGCGCCTCCGACGGATCGTGCTCCGCCGCGACGGTCGTCACCGGACCGACCCCCTGCGCCGCCACCGAGTCCGCAATCGCGGGAGCATCACCCACGGCGAGCACCAACAGGCGATCAGGATGCAGATGCGCCTGCGCCGCGGCGTGCACCTGCGCCGGCGTGATCGCGCGGATGCGGTCGCGGTACGTCGAGAACCAATCGTCCGGGAGCCCGAAGCTCGTCGCATTCGCAAGGGCGCCAGCGACGGCCGAGGTGCTCTCGAATCGGATCGGGAAGACCCCGGCGAGATAATCGGTCGCGAGCGAGACCTCCGCCGCGGTTGGCGGCGCGGCCCGCATCCCATCGATCTCGCGCAGAATCTCCTCGAGCGCGCGCGCGGTCACCTCGGTCTTCACCGCGGTCCGGACCACGAAGGAGCCCGCTGATCGGCGCCACTCGAACCCCGACGACGCCCCGTAGGTGAACGCGTGTTTCTCGCGGAGGTTCAGGTTGATGCGCGACGAGAAGAGTCCGCCGAGGACGGCGTTCATCACGACGATTGCCAGGTAATCGGGGTGTGCGCGCGGCACGCCGAGATGTCCGACGCGGAGCTCCGATTGCGGGGCGTCGGGCTTCGCGACGAGGATGGCGTGGCGCTCCACCCGCGCGACCGTGGCCTCGGGGGTCGCCGCGGTGGTGGCGGTGGTACGCCACGACCCGAAGCGCTGCTCCGCCATCGCACGCGCGTCCTCGGGTGCAATGTCACCGACGAACAGCAGACTGGTGACGGCCGGTCCGTAGCGCGAAGCATGGAAGGCGCGCACGGCGACGTCATCGAGCGCCGACACGGTCGTGGCGCTGCCGCCGAGGGGGCGCGCATAGCGCGAGGTGGGTGCATAGAGGAAACCGTCGAAGCGCTCGTCCGCGAGGCCGCGGGGTTCCGCAAGCTGCTGCTGCAGGTCGGCGAGCCGTTCGTCGCGCCGGCGCGCGACATCCGCCGCGGGGAATCGCGGCGCCCGGAGGCCGTCGGCGAACTGCGCGAGCGCGGCGTCGAGTCGTGACCGCGTCACAGTGAACGACGCACCGCTGTCGTCCCAGTCGGCCCAGGTGCCGACCGAGGTCCCGAGTCGCTCGAACGCCTCGATCACCGCGGCCCCGTCCAGCAACCCGGTTCCCTCCATCAGGGTGCGCGCGGTGAGTTCGGCCACGCCGGCCTGCGCCACGGACTCCGTGGCTGCACCGGCGTCCACCAGAGCCAACACGGTCACGAGCGGGAGGCGCGGCATCGGGACGACGAGCAACCGCACGCCGTTGGAGAGCACATCCCGATGCACCGCGGGGAAGTCGTAAGGGCGAGGCGCCCCGGCCGTCGGACGAGGGAGCGCGGTCACGCGGCCTCCGCAGCGGGGGTGGGCTGCGGCACATAGAGCAGCGTCGCGCGGTTCGACTCGACCAACCACGTGCGCGCGAAGGCCGCAAGCGCCTCGACCGTCACCGCGGCGTGCCGCTCGGGCTCCGCGTTCACGAGCGCAGCGTCGCCGCGGTACGTCGCGAACTGCGAGAGCTTGTCGGCCCGTGCCCCCGCCGACTGTAGCCCGGCGATCCATCCGGTCTCGAGAAGGGCGAGGGCCCGCCCCCGCTCCTCCGCGGTCACGCCATCGGCGATCAACCGCTCCACCTCGGCGACGACAACCCCCTCGATCGCCTCGGGTGCCACACCGGGGCGCGCGACCACGTCGATGACGAGGAGGTCGCTCCCCTTGTGCAGGTCGAAGGTGAAGGCGTTCGCCTCGGAGGCGATCGCCTGCTCGCGCACGAGCGCGCGCGGGAGACGGCTCCCCTCGCCATTGCCGAGCACGGCGGCGAGGAGACTCGCGGTATACCAGTCGGGTGCCCCCGCCACCGGGATGCGGAAGGCGAGTAGGATCCGCGTCGCCACGACCGCATCAGGCACCACCTCGCGCCGCGGTGCGCCGAACTGCTCCGGGAGGGTCATCGACGGGAGCGCGGGCCGCCCCGTGCCGCGCGGGATCGGACCGAAATGGCGCTCCACCATCGCGCGGGCCGCCGCCGGCTCGAAGTCCCCTGCAATTGTGAGGACGGCGTTGTCCGGTGTGTAATAGGTCCGGAAGAACTCGGCGACGTCCTCGAGGCTCGCCGCGGTCAGGTCCTCCATCGACCCGATCAGCGAATGGTGGAACGGATGCTCGGGCGGGAAGCAGAGCGCAGGCAGCTTCTCCCACCAGGTGCCGTACGGCTGGTTGTCGACCGACCAGCGCCGCTCGTTCTTCACGACATCGCGCTGGGTGTCGAGCTTCTCCTGCGTCATCGCCGGGAGGAGTCGCGCCATCCGGTCCGCCTCGAGCCAGAGGGCGA
>JBMTAR010000138.1:0-5609 GCA_049428925.1 Gemmatimonadaceae bacterium | reverse complement strand
TCCGGGAGCCCGAAGGCGACCGCGACGCCGGCCTCCCACGGGAGGCGATAGGTGTGGAGCCCGCCCGCCACGGATGACGAGCCGGATGCCCTCGGCCTTCGCCCAAGTGATGGCGTCGTTGATCTGCGAGACGGAGTTTGCCGCGACGACCACGGGGATCGCCTTGTCGAGCGCGGGAATCATCGACGCATACCGAACGTCGGTCCGGACGATCTGTCCCGCCGCCTGCGCATCACGGTACGCGCGCGCCTCGGCGAAGAAATCCTTGATCGCCTGAACCTGCTCCGCATAGCTCTTGGGGGCCGGCGCTCTCCCGGCGCGCGTGGGTGCGGAGGACGCGCCGGCAGTAGCGCTACGACTCGTCGACCGGACGCGGCATCCCGCTCGGCGCCACGCGTTCCCACCGCCCCCGGCGCCGCCACCGGACCGTCCCGTCTTCCGAGTCGATCCGATAGAGGTGGATCCACTCGTGCTCGACGAGGGCACGCACCGTCGACTGGCGCGCGAGAATCGCCTCGATCGGCCCTTCGGGGGCTTCGAGGTAGACGGCGAGGCGAAGCGGTTCGTGCACGAGTCCCGTGCCATCGTGAACCGACTGTCGCGCGAGGCCGATGCGAAGGTCGCCCCCCGCGCCCTCGAAGACCCCGAGCCGACCGCCCACCACGTTGTGCAGCGTCTTGTCGCCGCTCCCGTACCGTTCGGGATCGACGGTGGAGGCGAAGTACTGCAGGTTGATCCAGTGCGCGACAACGACCGGGGCGGTGAGGATGGTTTCGAGCACACTGAATCCGGTATCGCGCTGCCAGACGTAGTCGTGCAGGAAGACCCGGCCGTCGAGGTCGAGGGGGCGAGTCCGGGCCCGCGGCGCGGCGATGAACGCTGCGTTCCGGGCGAGGGCCCACTCGGGCCGAACCTCCGACCAGTCCGCCGCCCGGCGTTCCGTCTCGACGAGATGATGGACCCCGGCGCCCGGGTGGATTCCGAGCCGGCCCGCCCGCTCGCGCCGAACCCGCTCGCCCGCCAGTCGGAACGACTGTCCGAGTTCCTCGAGCGCCTCCCGGTGGCTCACGGCCACCGTCGGCTCGGGGAAGCACCGCACCACGTCGGTCACGGTGTCGTGCACGGCCCCGACGAACCGTGTCGCGTCGGGGATGACGATGGCGCGTGTCGCGAGGTGCGCGCGGACATCGGGGTCGTTGAGTAACGCGGCGAGTGCTCGGGCGTTGACCTCGCCCGATTGACCACCGCAGGCGCCACAGGCGAGCCCGGCCGCCTGGGGATTGTTGGTCACCGTCGCGCCGTGCCCGACGAACACGACGAGTTCCGCGAAGCCCTCCGTGAGACTCATCGCGCGCAATGCATCCGCCGCGATCGCGGCGCGTTCCGCCGGGCCGAGCGGGGTGCCGTCAAGGCGGCGGTGCAGCATCGGTGTCGCCGCCGCCTCGCCTGACACTCCGCGGCGACTCGCGTCGGTCAGCCGCGGCGTGCGAGCGAGGTCGCCGCGAAGGAGCGATGACACGGCCGCGAGCCCCGTCGCCTCGACCATCGGGAAGGCTCCGACGGCCCCGCGGCTGAGTCCACGCCACGCGTCGGCGCGGTCCGCATCGTCTTGCGCCGCCAACCGGGCCGTGCCCACCGCCGACCCGAAATCCTCTGCGAGCAGCGTCGGAGCCAGGAGACCCGGAAGCTGCGGACGCATCCCCGCGCCCGGGGGCGCGTATGCGAGTGGCAGACCGAAGAAGCCGGCGAACCCGAGCGTCTGAACGCCCGGCGTGATCGACTCGAGCTGTCGGCGAAGGACTTCGGAGCGCACATCGATGCAGAACACCGCTTGCACGCGGGTCGTCGCCGGCGCCGACGGCCCGAAGCGCAGCGATGGACCGGTGCGCACCGCCGCGAGCCCCCCGGCGAGGCGCTCGTGATAGCGCAACTCCACGGCGCGCAGCAGGAGCCAGTCGATTTCCTGGTCCCGGTGCACCTGCGGTGCACTCACCTGCCACGCCGTGCGCGCCTGACGCCAGCGGACCGCGAGGTCGGTGCCGGCCGCGGTGCGGAAGAGGAGCAATTCCCAGGCCAGCCGCACCGCGAGCAGGGCTTCGATCGTGGAGTCGTCCGACCCGGCGAGCCGCGCCTCCCAGCGACGGAAGGCACAGGCAGATGCCCAGCCCTGCACGCTGAGGAGGAGAGCGGTCAGGTAGGCCTCGCGACCGGCCTTCGGCACGCCGAGGGTCTCGAGGGCCTCGACGATCAGCGCGTGAGGGGATGTCGGCAGCTCGTCCACCGCCTCACGCCAACCACGGAGCCCGAGCTGGATGCGCGGGGCGACGTCCGAGCGGGCGAGGGTGCACCAGAGCGCGTAGAGGTCGAGTGCCGGGTCAGGGCGCCAGACCGACTGGTCGCAATCGAACCAGGCCTCGGCCGCGCGACCGATCGACTGGAGCGCGAGCTCCCGCCAGGTGGCCTCGTGCACCCGGTCGTGCATCCCATCACGGAGGTCGGTGATGAGCGGGTGCGGGGTCACGGTCGGCGCCTCGGTCTCGAGGGCCTCGAGCAGCTCGGCCACGGTGCGGGTCGTCTCGCTCGTGCTGACGGCCCGTCGGAGGTCGGCGAGGCGGAGCTCCCCGGCGTCCAGCCGTCCACGGATCCACGCGCGCGGGAGGTGGAAACGCGCCCCCGAGAGCGATGCAAGCTCCGCGGCAGCCTCGGCGATGGGTGTACCAACCCATCCCCAGTGAGGATTCACAGCGATGAGTCGGTCGAGCGGCCAGGAGGGTGCGATGCGAGCACAGGCCGCGTCGATGGCGGCGTCGAGCGCGGCATCACGCGGCGCGACGGCAGGGGCAGTGAGGGTCGACATCAGGCAGCTCGCTCGGTGCGTTGAGGGCGGGCCTCGGGGCGCGGCACGACGCGTGGGGCCGTGAAGGTCGGCGGCCAAAGGCGGAAGGTGAGACGCGTGAAGCGCTCATCGAGGTGGAAGCCGGCGATCGCGTGGGGATACAGGGTCCGGGCCAGCCGGCCCGAGGGGTGCACCGTCACCTCGGTCTGCAGCCACAGCAATCCGGCGAAGGCGAGCGGGACCAGCACGGTGACGCCGGGAGGAACGATGAGCGGGGCCTCAGCCACCGGGACGAGCCCGAGGAAGAGGGCGTGCCAGACGGCGTAGAGGAGGGGCATCCCGACCAGCATCGCGAGGGTCATCCGTCGCGCCGCCGGCCGACGCCAGTCGGTGCGTGCCACGACGTGCGCGAGGGCGAGTGCCAGGATCGTCCCGCTGATCCACATCGCGGGCCGCACACGCGCCGCTCCCCACGTGAGGGCCGCCACGCCGCCCGTCGCTCCGAGGGCGATTACGAGCGCGCCTACCCAGCGTCCGACGCCTAGCGGAGCCGGATGCGGGGTGGCCGGCAGGTGCGCGGTGCGCGCCACGGCGCCACCGGAGCTCAGGAAGGCATATGCCTTGTAGAGCGCGTGGGCGACGACGTGCAGCAGCGCGAGGTCGTAGGCGCCGAGCCCGCATTCGAGGAGCACGAAGCCCATCTGCGCGCAGGTGCTCCAGGCGAGCGCGCCCTTGACGTTGGCGCGGGTCAGGAGGACCACGGCGGCACCGGTCGCCGTGAGCGTGCCGATGACGACGAGCAGCGTCTGCGCGACGGCGAGGCGGCCGACGAGCGGACCGAGGGCGATGAGCACGAACGCGCCCAGATTGACGATCCCGGCGTGCAGTAGGGCGGAGACCGGCGTCGGCGCCTCCATCACCTGAATCAGCCAGCCGTGGAACGGCAGCTGGGCCGATCGGAGGATGACACCCGCAGCGAGCAGGACGCCGGCGAGCTGGACGTCGGCCGCGAACGTGGAGAGTGAGGCAGCCCGCGCGAGGAGCGCGGTACGGCTGGTCGTGTCGAAATGGGCGATGAGCAGCCCGACGCCCGCGTAGACGCAGAGATCGGCCAGGCGGGACAGGAGGAACTTCTTGTGGGCGGCGATCTCGGCGGCGGCGCGGCCCGGTATGATGGTCAGGAGTTGGTGGAGGGCGAGGCTCGTCGCCGTCCAGCACACCGCCATCAGCAGCAGGTGATCGGAGAGGACGACGCCGGTCGCGGCCACGAGTGTCGCGAGGAACCAGCCGTCGTAGCGCGTGCGCGCGGCGAAGCCGTCGAGGTACCGCCGCGAGAAGCGAAACGTGATGCCCCCCACCACGGTGATGAGGAGGAGCATCGTGCGTTGGAGGGGGTCGAGCAGCGGCCAGGCGAGGAGCGGCAGCAGCGGGCCGGCCGCGGTGAGGAGCAGAGGCATCGGATCTCCGGTCGGGGGACGGGAGGAACGATGGGTGGCGTGCACGGTTCTGCAAAATACATATTATGTGCAAAATCCTTCGATAAAACAGAACGTATGCCAGACCGACCGCCACCGCTCAACTTCCATCATCTCCTCTACTTCTGGGCCGTCGCACGCGAGGGACAGCTCACGCGGGCCGCCCGGCATCTGCGCCTCTCCCAGTCCGCGCTCTCGACCCAGATCCGACAGCTCGAGGCGCGCGTCGGCCACCCGCTCTTCGAGCGCCGGGGGCGACAGTTGGTCCTGACCGAGGCAGGACGCGTGGCGCTCGAATACGCCGAGACGATCGTCGGGGCGGGGCACGAGCTCGTCGCGACCCTGAAGTCGGGCCGGGCCGCGGCCCGACAGGTGCTGCGCGTCGGCGCGGTGGCAACGCTCTCCCGGAACTTCCAGCAGGGGTTCCTCGCGCCGCTGCTCGACCGCGCCGGGGTCTCGCTCGTCCTGCAGTCGGCCACGCTCCCCGACCTCCTGCAGCGGCTCCGCACGCACCAACTCGATCTCGTGCTCGCCAACCGACGCGTCCACGAGGACGCCGAGCACTCGTGGCGCTGCGTCCGCCTCGCCCGACAGCCCGTCTCGCTCGTCGGGCACGCGCGGCGCGGCCGGCCCTTCCGCTGGCCCGACGATGTCGCGCGCCTCCCGCTGCTGCTACCGGGGCGGGACAGTGAGGTGCGTCAGGGGTTCGACGTCCTGTGCGAGCGGTATGGCCTGCGCCCCACGATTCTCGCCGAGGTCGATGATATGGCGATGCTTCGGCTGCTCGCGCGAGACCTGAAGGCTGTTGCGCTCGTGCCGGCCGTCGTGGTGCGCGATGAGCTCCGGTCCGGTCGCCTCCACGAATACCACGTGATCCCCGATCTCTTCGAGGACTTCTACGCCGTCACCGTGCGCCGGCAGTTCCAGCATCCCCTCGTCCGCGAGCTGCTCCATCGGCCCGAGGCGGCGGTCCTCGCGATGCCCTGACGCACGACGCCCCGTTCACGGTGACCGTGGACGGGGCGTCGTTGCAGCAGAAGTCTCTCGCGTCAGACCGAGTGGTCCGGCCGAGGATGCGATCACATCGCGATGCGCCCCTGCTGCTGGCGGATCTTCTCGAGATACTTCTTGAAGAACTGCTTCTGCATGTCGTTCATGTCGATCTCCCGGCCCTGGATGTACGCCTGGATGACGTCGGACGTCATATTGAGCGGCGTCCCCGAGGTGATCAGCAGCGTCGCCTGCTTCCCGACCTCGAGCGAGCCGACCTGGTCGGCGATCCCCATGAACTCGGCGGC
>JBMTAR010000137.1:0-5677 GCA_049428925.1 Gemmatimonadaceae bacterium | reverse complement strand
TCGACGAAGCGGTCGCCGACGATGGCGAGCACCTGGTCGAAGAGACGCGCGCCGTTCTGCGTGGCGCGCTCCTGGACGACGAAGGCGCCGACAGCGATCGGGAGGGCGATGGCCGCGATGGCCAGAAGACGCGTACGGGGCATAGTGAGGGAGCGAGTCAGAGCGAAAGCTATGTGGGTAATACGCCCCGGGCCACGACAGGGTTCAGCTGATGCCGCTGAAGTGACCGGTGCGGCGATTTTCGCACGGCGCGTTCAACGCTCGTACCGCACCATCCACTGCCGCCCCTCCTGTTCCACCGTGATCCGCTTCGCGATCCCGGCGGCGAGGAGCATCTCGTGCGCGGGCTGGAGCACCCGCTGCAGGTGGGAGGGATACCGCTGCGTCAGCGGAAGGCGTTCGGCGAGCCGGTCGAGCGGGACCTCCCACGGGGTGACCGGGGCGACGCCCTGGGCCTCGAGCAGCCGGTAGAGCCGCCGGGCGACGGGGGAGGAGAGGGCGAGGTAGCGGCTCACGACGATCGACGTCGCGCGGCCAGCCTCGAGGGTGGCACGGATCGGCGGCGCGAGGATGACGCGGGCCTCCCCCGGCTCGTTCGAGGCGAGGGAGGGGAAGAGGGCGAGCTGGTCGACGTCGGTCTGGCGGCGCCGGTCGATGGTGACGCTGGAGAGGAGGGTGAAGCGGGCCGGTCCGCCGTGGCCGGTGGCGTCGTGCCAGGCGCCGTCGCTCTCGAGAACGGTCCGTTCGAGGCGACCTAGCGCGCTGCGGAGCTGCTCGTAGGTGCGGCCGTCGACCTTGCGGCCGAGGGAGCGGAGGAAGGCGTGGAGGGTGAAGGTCAGGATGCCGTCGGCAGGGGTGTCGGCCTCCTGATAGCGCCGCATCAGCTCGACGTAGACGTCCTGGTCGAAGGTCCCCGGGAGGCGGTCGCCCGGGGCGGGGAGGACGCGCCAGCGCCCCCCCTCGTCGGTGGTGAAATCCACCGGAGGGTCGTCGGCGCTGTCGGAGAGGCGGAAGAGCGGGAGGGCCTCGATGTCGCGATCGAGGCAGGCGTGCTTGGCGGGGGGCCGCCGGCGGGTCAGCGGAGCTCCTCGCGGCCGAGGGCGGCGCGGACCCCTTCGCGCAGGGCGACGAGGGTGGCGTCGCGGGCGGCGGGGGAGTCGTCGCGTACGTGGAGCTCGATCCCGTCGGCAATCACAAGCCGGTGCCAGCGGGCCGTGGGGGTGTCGTCCTGGGCGACCTGGCGGTCGGCGCCCGTGCCGAGGGCCGGTGCGAGGGCGAGGGCGACGCGGCGCTCGAGTTCATCCCCCGCGATGCCGGGGAGTTCCGCCTTGATCGCGTCGAGGGTGCGGCCCTCGCGTTGGCGGATCTTGATGGCGAGGAGCTGGAGGAGGTGCTTGTAGTGGTAGGTGGCGGCGGTGCCTTTCCCCTCGGGGTGGTCGAGGAGGCCCTGGGCCACGTAGAAGCGGATGGCGCGCGCCGAGAGGGCGGCGCGAGCGGAGCTGTTGGTGGGGCGCATCCCGGCGGCATCGACGAGCGCCGTCGCGTGGGCGGCGAGTCCCCGGGCGTTCCACGGAGCGTGGCGAGCGTGGGCGCGGAGGAGGGCGACGGGTGAGTCCGGCATGGCCCGGAAACATTACCGCCGAACCGACCACGCGGATAGCGTGGCCGGTCCGGCGGTGACTGACGTGCCGGTTACTTCTTCTTAGCCGCGGGCTTGCTGGCCTTCTTGACGGGCTTCTTTACGGCGGCCTTCGGGGCCTTCTTCGCCGGGGTCTTCTTCGCCGGAGCCTTCTTGGCGGGCTTGGCGGGCTTCTTCGGGGCCGGCTTGCTGGCCTTCTTGGTCGGCTTGGCGGCCGGCTTCTTGGCCGGGGCCTTCGCCGCTGGCTTCGCGGCCTTCTTGGCGGGCGCCTTGGGCGCGGCCTTGGGCGTCGGCTTGGCAGCGGGCTTGGCAGCGGCCTTCGCCGGAGCCGGCTTGGCGGCCGAAGCGGGCTTGGCCGGGGCCGGCTTCGCCTCCGCCTTCGGGGCGGCGGGCTTGGCGGGGGCCGGGGCCGGGGCCGGGGCGGCGGCGGTCAGGTCCGCCGGGATCTCCATCTCCCCGGTCGTCTCGAAGATGCTCCGGACGCGCGGCTTCTCCGCCGGCTTTCGGCCACGGCGGCGCGGCGCGGGCGGCTCACCGAAGAGGTCCCCCTCCTCGTCGTCGCCGTCGTCCGCGCTCGGCGCGACCCCCCCCTCCTCGTCATCGTCGTCCGACTCGTCGGTCGAGTCCCAGAGGGAGTCGGACTGGTCCTTGGAGACCGCCCAGCCGCCGTCCTCCTCGTCGTCATCGTACGAGGCGCGACGCCCCCCACCGCCGAAGCCCGACTCGTCGTCGTCGTCGTGGTCCGAGAAGAGCCGGTCGTCCATCCCGTCGCAGGTCAGCATTGTCATCCCTCAGCTGTCGCACCGACGCGCCGCCCACCCTCGTGGGTCGCACCGAGTGCTCGCACAATGCCCGCTGAATAAAACGCCGCGAGCCGTGAGTCAAGCGCGGCGGGGACGGTCACCGTTCGGCAACATTCGCGCCAGCCGAAGCGTAGACCACGGATGTCATCGAATCGCTCTTGTCGCCTCTCGGCCGCCCTTCTCTGCCTGTGGGCGCTCCCCGCCTCGGGTCAGGCGGTCTATAACGGGCGCGCGGGAGAGACCGCCGTGGCCGTCCCCCGCGTCACCGATACCCTCCGCATCGACGGCCGCCTCGACGAGCCCGCCTGGGGCCGCGCCGCGATTCTCACCGGCTTCTCCCAGTTCAACCCCACCGACGGGCGCCCCTCGGTCGACTCGACCGAGGCCCTCGTGATGTACGGCCCCGACGCCATCTACCTCGCCGTCCGTGCCTACGCGCCGGAGGGGACGGTCCGCGCCACCCTCGCCGACCGCGACCGGATCGTCAACGACGATCATGTCCAGTTCATCCTCGACACCTTCAACGACCGTCGGCAGGCGTATGTCTTCGCCGTGAACCCGCTCGGGGTGCAGAGCGATGGCATCCGCACCGAAGGAGGGGGTGGCCGTGGGCGCGGGGGCGGGGGTGGCGGGATGGGGGGCGGGATGGGCGGGGGGTTCTCCCGCGCCACCCTCGGCAACGCCGACCTCAACCAGGACCTCATCTGGCAGTCCAAGGGCGAGCTCACCCCCTTCGGCTACCAGGTCGAAATCCGCGTCCCCTACAAGAGCATCCGCTTCCGGTCGGGCGGCCCCCTCACCTGGGGGATCAACGTCATCCGGCAGACGCAGCGCAACAACTACACCGACACCTGGACCGTCACGAGCCGAGGCGTGAACTCGTTCCTGAACCAGTCGGGGCGGCTCGTCGGGCTGCGTGACCTCAAGCGGGGCCTCGTCCTCGACCTCACCCCGGTCGTGACCTCCTCCGTCCCCGGGGCCGCGGATTCCACCGGCGCCTGGCGCTACGGACAGACCACCCAGTACGGCGGCGATTTCCGGTGGGGGGTGACGCCGAGTCTGACGCTCAACGCGACGATCAACCCCGACTTCTCGCAGGTCGAGGCCGACGCGGGCCAGATCCCCGGCGATGTCCGCTTCGCGGTGAACTTCCCCGAGCTGCGCCCCTTCTTCGTGGAGGGGAACGAGCAGATCGACACCCCGAACCAGATCGTCTACACGCGGCGCATCGTGCAGCCGGTGGCCGCGGCGAAGCTCACGGGGAAGGTCTCGCGCTTCGACGTGGGGCTCCTCTCCGCCGTCGACAACGCCAAGTACTCGGCGAACGGCACCGACCAGCCGCTCTTCAACATCCTCCGCCTCCGCCGCGACGTCGGGACGCAGAGCAACATCGGCTTCACGCTCACGGATCGCCGCGAAGGGGCGGACTACAACCAGCTGATCAACACCGACGGGCGCTTCATCATCCGGAACGCCTATCAGGCCTCGTATCAGGTGGCGCACGGCCGCACGCGCACCGGCGCGACAACGCAGGACGGGTCGATCTGGGAGGCGTCGTTGGACCGCACCGGGCGGAGCTGGGGCTTCCGCAACTCGATCGAGGGGGTGAGCCCGGGGCTCGTCTCGCGGGTGGGGTTCGTGCCGCGCACCGACTACGTGCAGACGCAGCTCAACCAGCGCTACACCTGGTATGGCGCGCGCGGGGCGCGGGTGGAGCAGGTGATGACCTTCCTCTCCGCGAACACCACCTGGGCGTACCGCGACTTCTTCACGCAGGACCGTCCACTCGAGACGCGGCTCTCCGTCTCCACGAGCGGGCAGCTGCGTGGGGGCTGGAGCGTGAGCCTCACGCCGGCCCTCGAAGGGTTCGGCTTCCTCCCGTCGCAGTACGAGCGGTACTACGTAGAGCGTCGCGTGGGCGGTGTGGTGACCGACACCGCGAAGTACACCCCCACCGCGCGCGTGCAGGGACGGCAGCTCAGTCTTCGCGTATCGACGCCGCAGTTCCGGCGCTTCGGCTTCTCGACCGGCGGCACGGTCGCGCGGGACGCCGAGTTCCTCGAGGGGGCGGGGGCCGACCGCTTCGATTACAACGTCGGGCTCGACCTCCGGCCCACGCCGCAGCTCCGGATGAACGTGACGATGCTCCACCAGGAGTTCCGTCGGGTGCGGGACAATTCGGTCATCCTCAAGACCGACATCCCGCGCTTCCGGATGGAGTACCAGCTCTCGCGCGCGATCTTCTTCCGCTTCGTCGGGCAGTACGAGGCGCGCGTGCGCGATGCGTATCGCGACCCGGCCACCGAGGACGCGATCCTGTTCCGCTCGTCGACGGATGGGAGCTTCACGCGTTCGACGGCCTCTCGCACGAACAACCTCCGCGCCGACTGGCTCTTCTCGTACTTCCCGAGCCCGGGGCGGGTGCTCTACCTCGGCTACGGGGCGAGCCTCACGGAGCCCGACGCGTTCCGGTTCCAGTCGGTGGAGCGGACGCGCGACGGCTTCTTCGTGAAGTTCAGCTGGTTGTACCGGGTGCCCTGAGATCGATCGGCGCGCCCGACCGGGCGCGCCGCCGCGGCATCACGACGTGATCACCGCGAGCGATCAGCGCAAGCGATTACCGCGAGTGATCGGCGCGAGTGATCAGCGCGAGTGATCAGCGCGGCGCGGGCGTCGTGCCGCCGCGCGCTTCCCGTAGCGCGGCGTCGATGTCGGGGCCGTGGTCCACGTACTCCTGCTTCCCCGACGCGCGCTCACGGTCCACGACCTCGATGAACCGCGCCGCATAGCCGCGCCGCGCGGTGGAGTCGAGCTGCATCCCGGCGGTGCGCATCGCGAGCACGAGCCCGAGCAGGTGGTTCGGCGCCGCGGAGAGAATCGAGTCCGCCTGCGCGCGCGCCATCGCGGCATCACCGCTCACCATCCCGAGGAGCCCGAGGTCGTAGCGCCGGTGCGCGTCGAGCGGCGCCAACGCCTGCATCGAGGTGATCGCCATCGGCGAGAAGAACTGCACGCTGTCGCTCTTCCCCTCCGCCACATACGTCATCACGCGCTGGAAGAGCCGGTCGGCGCGCTCCTCCGGGCCCATCTGCGAGATATCGGGGGCGCGGCCCGGTGCCCCGCCGGCGGCCCCCCCCGCGAACGGACCCGCCGCAGGCACGGCGGCCGGCGCCGGCGCCTTCCGGAAGTTCTGCCCGACGATGAACGCGAGGAGGCAGAGGAGCGCGATCCCCGC
>JBMTAR010000136.1:0-5794 GCA_049428925.1 Gemmatimonadaceae bacterium | reverse complement strand
GTGTAGGTGACCGAGGTGTTCGCCTGCGGGTTCCCGACGGCGGCCGTCACCGCCAACACCAACGGGTTGCCGAAGAGCGTGCTCACCGGTGCCACCTGGCCGCTGCCCGACACCACGAAGAGCGAGGCCGGCCCGGGTGCCAGGTTGATGAGCGAGAAGCCCAGGGTCAGCCCCGACACCGTCGCCGTCGCCGTCCACGGCGTGTTGGAAGGGCTCTGTGTCCCGTTGGCCGTCATCGTCACGCTCACCTCGCCCGACGTGTCCGACGTGGCCGTGACGCTCGACGGCGTCCCCGACGGGCCTGTCGCCGGCGCGCTGAACGTCACCACCGCCCCTGACACTGGCCGCCCTGCCGCGTCGAGCACCTGCAGCGAGAGCGGTGCCGCGAAAGTGGCGTTCACCGTCGTCGAGCTCGGATCTGCGGCCGTGCCACCCGAGAGGTACCGCAGGCTCGCCGGCGCCCCCACGTTCGCCAATGAGAAGGTGGCCGAGAGCCCCGCCGTGCTCGCCGTCACGACGTAGGCCCCCGCCGTCGCGTTCGCCGTCGCGGTGAGGGTCGCCACACCGCCCGCGTTGGTGGTCGAGGTGCCCCCCGAGAGGATCGCCGAGGCGCCGCTGGCCGGCGCCGTCCACGTGACCGTCGCGTTCGGCACGGCGACCCCGTTCGCGTCCAGCACCAGGGCTGCCTCGAGGCGCGAGGCCTCGTAGAGGGAGGCGACCGCGTCCGGATCGACGGCGACATCATCATTCACGACGAGAACCCACGACGCCCCCTCCGCACATGCGCGAGCGATGCCGACGGCGTTCCCACCGGCGTACCCGACGTTTTCCGGGAGTTCGAGCAGGGTAACGGCTGCGCCGGACGCCGCGACGATCGCCCGGACCTCCGCCAGGGCGGCCGCGGAGGAGCCGTTGTCAATCACCACCACGTCGACGGTCACGCCATCAGACGCCAGGAGGGCACGCAGGCAGGCGCGCAGGTGTCGCACCGACTCATGAACGAGCACGAGCGCCGTGATGCGCCCTCGCGCCGGTCCGGTGTCCACGCCCGCGCCGGGGGCCGCATCGGAGGCTGGGGGGCGTCGCATCGACTCAGCATAGATGGCGCCGGGTCCCCTCGCCAGCCACCACCTGTCGCAGTGCGGACGGGCCGCGATATCGTTCGAGGTGCCACGCGCGGCCTCCCTTCCCTCGCTCGTCGGATTCTACGGCGCGGCGCACATCCTCGGTCTCCTCGCCCCGCTTCTCACGACGCCGTGGCTGGCGCGCACCCTCGGTCCCGCCGCGTGGGCCCCTGTGCTCGTGGCGCAGGGGCTGGCGGGACTGCTCACCCTGCTCGTCGAATACGGCTTCGATCTCACCGCCACGCGGGAGGTCGCTCAGCTCCGCGCGGGCCACGATGAACCGGCCCCCGCCGCGTTCGCGGCGCTCGTCGGGGCTGTGACCGGCGCCCGCGCCGTGATGATTCCCGTCGCGGCCCTTCTGACACTTGGGGCGATCGCTGTCGTCCCCGCGTTGCGCGCACAGCCGCTCCTCGCCTGGCTCGCGTGGGGCACCGCGGCGGTGCGTGGTCTCACGCCTCTCTGGTACTTCCAAGGCGCCGAGCGGCCGGCGGTCGCCGTCGGGCTCGACACCGGACTCAAGCTCCTCGCCGCGATCGCGGTGGTCCCGTGCGTCCGAGGACCCGACGACGCGGTGCGTGCGCTCGCCTTCCCAGCGCTCGCCGCCGCCATCGGCGCCGCCGCCCTCTTCTGGCAGGTCCACCGTGAGCTGGGGGCCTCCGGCGCCGCAATCAGCGTGACTTGGGGGGATGCCATCCGACAGCTCCGTGCCGCCCGTGACGTCTTCCTCTTTCGTGCCGCCGCGAGCCTGTACCAGCACGCGAATCTGCTCCTCGTCGGACTCCTCGGATCACCCGCCGCCGTTGCGGCGTATGGCGGGGCCGACCGTATTGTCCGGGCGGCGGTGAACACCCTCCACCCGTTGACGCTGGCGTTCTTCCCGAGGAGCAGCCGCGCCGCCGTCCGCCCGGTGACGAGCCCGACGCCGGACGGCGAGGCGCATGGTTCGGCGGGGAACTCGGACTTCGACACGCTCCCACAGACCGCGCGGTGGATCGTCGGCGCGGGCACGTCGTGGACCCTCGTGCTCCTCTTGGGCGCGCCGCGCATCGTCTCGATACTCCTCGGCCCGGGCTACGCGGATGTCGTCCCCACCCTCCGACGGCTCGCCCCCCTCCCCGCGCTGATCGCGGTGGGAACCGTCCTCGGCATCCACTGGGCGATTCCCGCCGGACGTGAGCGGGCATTCCGACGGATTGTCGTCGTCGCCGGCGTCATCAACCTCGCGCTGGGCGCCATCCTTGTCCCGCGCATCGGCGCCTCAGGGATGACCACGGCTGTGGTGCTCGCCGAGTGCCTGGTGGCGTTGGCCCTGCTCTGGCTGTGGCGGCGTGCCTGATGCGTGACGGCACCGTTACCGAGCCCCTCGCCTCGACCGCCACAGAGACGATCGACATCATCTGCGCCGCGCGCGACGCGGGGCGATTCGTGGATGAGGCCATCGCCAGCGTGGTGCGGCAATCGCACCCGAGCTGGCGGCTCTGGCTCCGTGACGACGGCTCCTCCGACGATACGGCCGCGCGACTGGCCGACTGGGCCGACCGCGACGCACGCATCCGGCTCCTCCACCGCGGCGCCCCACCCCTCGGTGCCGCGCAGGCATTCGGCTGGCTCCTCGCACAGCTCCCGGGATCAGCCGCGCCGGCATCGACGACATCCGCCCCCGAGCCAGGGCGACAAGCACCGGATCCTCGCGCGGCGGCGTGGATCGCCTGCCTCGACGCCGACGACCGCTGGCATCCGGAACGGCTCGCCGTCACCCTCGCCGCGGGTCAGGCGGCCGGAGATGCCGCGACGCCGATGCTCGTGCACAGCGATTGTCGACTCATCGACGCCGTCGGCCGCGAGCTGCACCCGTCGTATTGGGCCGCCGCCGGCCTGACCCCTGAGCCGACCGACCTCGGACGGCTCGCGGTGCAGAACGTCGCCACCGGCTCGACGCTCCTACTCAACCGGGCGCTCGTGGAGCGGATCGGGGCCGTGCCCGTCGAGGCGATGCACCAAGACTGGTGGTTCGCTCTCGTCGCGGCGGCGACCGGCCGACTCATCGCCGTGCCGCACGCCCTGATCGATTATCGCCAGCACGACGGAAACTCCGTCGGGGCGACCGCAGGCCGACTCCGCGGCGTCGCCGAGCTGTGGCGCCGGAGTGGCGCCGCGGCCACCCGGACCGCGCGCCTCCGCTCCGACCTCGCGCGTACGGGGCGGCAAGCGGGCGCACTCGCCTCGCGATACTCGACGTTTCTCTCGCAGGAGGATCACCGGGTGTTGACCGCGCTGGCGGCGCTCCCCACCCTTCCCCCAATGCGTCGGAAGCTCGCCATCCTGCGACACCGCCTCCTCCGAGAGCACGGGATCCTCCGGAACCTCGGAGTCCTCCTGCGCGGATGAGGGCGCCGTTGTCCCGCGTGCCGGACCACACGCTGCTGGCAGTTTGGGTCGCCCTCCTCGGTGCCGACCGCATCGACCTGCTGGGCGATGGCGGCCCCGTTGTGCTGACACCCTTCCTCGTGCTGACACCGGTCGTGGTGCTCGTCGCGCTGAGGGCCCGGCACCGGCGGGACACGGAGGGGCAGACATTGCCACCGCGTGCTCTCCTGCATGGCGCCCTGCTACTCGGGCTGATTGCCCTCGCCGCGGCGAGCCTCATCAACAGCCTCGATCCCATCACCACCGGGCAGCGGACCATTCTCCTCGCCGCGCAGAGCCTGGGCGCATCGGCCGTCGTGTGGGCGGTGCACGACGACCCCGCCGGACGTTCCGCGCTCGCGCGGGGGGCCCGACTCGGCCTGGCGCTCGCGCTCCTCGCGAATCTGGGCCAAGGGGCCGCGTTCGTCGGCTGGCTCCCGAGCGCCGTCGCGGCGGGCGACTGGCGGGTGATTGATGTTCAGGCGTTCAACTATGCGGGCGTCGTCCCGCGCTTTTCCGGACTCGCCCTCGACCCCAACCGCGCCGCGTTGCTCGCTCTCATACATCTCGCGATGCTCAACGCCGACCGCCGTCCCGCCACGCGCGGATGGATCGTCCTCGGTCTCGTGCTCCTTGCGCTCACGCTCTCGCGCTCGGGAATGCTCGCCGCGGCCGTGGCGCTGCTCGTGCGATGGGGGCCCGCGTGGACGCATCGCCACGAACGCACACATCCGCGCGATGACCACGGGGGGCGCACCGTGCGTACGGCGAGCGACGCCCCCGGGCCCTTCACCCCATCCCCACGGCTCACGCTCGCGCTCGCCACCGCCACGTGCGTGGTCGTACTCGGACTCCTTGCCGCCCCCACGGCACGAGGGGTCATCGCCGATCGACTTGCGCCCGCCGCAGAGCGACTGAGCGCGGCGGAGGGATCGGCCCGCCTCCACGGCGAGCTGCTCCGTCGTGGCGTCGACGAGGCGACGGCCGACGTACCGCACACGTTGCTCGGGGTGGGCTACGGCACTTCGTACCTGCTCCTCCGCGATGTCTTTGGCACGCGGTACGGGAACTTCCACTCTCTCTATGTGAGCACTTGGGTCGAGATGGGAATCGGTGCCCTCCTGATCATCTTGGCCCTGCTCGTCGTGCCGCTCCGGTGGGCGACCCACTGGCGACCGATGGTAGCGGCGCTCCTGGTTTTCAATCTGTTCTACCAGGCCGGGACCGAACCGGGCTTCTGGGCGATGCTCGCGCTCGCGTGGCAGGACGGTACCGCGTGACCGGTCGTCTCAGGGATCGGCACGATGCGCGGCCCGGCGACCGTCGAGTCGGCGCATCGAGTGTGTGGCGCCCGCATTGGGGCACAGTGACGCTCCTCACCGTCGTGGCGATCGTCGGCGCCTGCGACAGCATCCTCACGCACCCGACGCCGTATGGCACCATCCGGGCTGTCGCGCAGACACGTACGGGCGATCCCCTCCCCGGGGTGGCTGCCGAGTTGTACACCGGCCAGCGGCCGATGGGGTACGCGACCACCGATTCTACTGGAGCGGTCGTTTTCACTCGGGTGCCCGAGGGACTATACGGCGTCTACCTCACGCTACCGGACTCGTATACCACGATCGGTGCCCTGTCCGGCGACGTGGGAGGCGATGTGCTCGATGGGATCAAGCTGGCCCCGACCGCGGACACGACCCTCCGCTTCACACTCCTGCGCAGAGGGAACGGTCGCATCGACGCCCGGGTCATCGACGAGGCGGATCGGCCGATCGCGGACATTCCCGTTGGCCTGTACACCGCACGAGGGATCGTCACGGAGCGACGGACCGACGCGACGGGGACCGCGCGGTTCGACGCAGTGCCGTTCGGCAACTACGGCACCTTCGCCATCCAACCCGATTCGTTCGGCTTCCCGAGCGCTCCCTGGGTCACACAGGATGGACTCCTCATCGACCGCGGTTTCGTCGCGACGCCCACCCTGCAGCTTCGGCGATGCCTCGGGCGCATCGTGGTGGCGGTCCGAGATGAGCGCGACGCCCCGCTCGCCGGGTTCAACGTCCGACGCTACACTGCGACCCGGACGTGGCCGGGCGTCACGAGCGCCGCCGACGGAACGGCCCTCCTCGAGGGGGTCATTTGCGGCGAGTACGGCGTGTACCTCGAGGGACGCGCGGGGTTCCGGGTCCCGTGGATGCGAGACACCGCCTACGTCGATGGGCTGCGCGTCGGCGCCGGGGTGACGCGCGCCGCGCCGCTTCGGGCGA
>JBMTAR010000135.1:0-5848 GCA_049428925.1 Gemmatimonadaceae bacterium | reverse complement strand
CGCGGTCCGTTCCCCTTCCGCGCCACGAGCAGCATCTCCGTCGATCGTCGACCCAGCGGCGCGTCACTGAACCCATCGTACGCCTGCACCACGGTCAGCCCCGCCTCCTCGAACAGCTGCGCCAGCCGATCCGCCGTGTAGAGCCGAATCCAATGCGAGCGTCGCTCCACGGTCGAACGACGCGTCCACGTGGACTCGATGGTCAGGAACCCCGTCAGCGGATCGAAGGACCGTGACTGCTGCACATCGGTGCCGTCCGGCGAACGCCATCGATCTGCGCCGAGGAAACGCGCCATCACCCCGTCTCGGCTCCCCCCCTGCCACACGAAGGTCCCCCCGCGTCGCAGGACGCGCGCGACCTCCGCGATGACTCGCCGGTCATCCGAGGGATCATCGAAGAATCCGAAGCTCGTGAACAGGTTCGTGACGGCGTCAAAGCGACCGCTCCATTCCGTCGGAAGGCGCCGCATATCCCCGTGCCGATACCGGAGCGCACGACCGCCGGAGGTCTGCGACACCCGAGACGGTAGGCCAGACGCCTCCGCCGAGGCGCGTGCCACCTGCAGGAGCGGTCGGGAGAGATCGACCCCGACAACATCCAAGCCGGCCTCAGCGAGCAGTTGGGCATGACGCCCCTGCCCGCAGGCGAGATCGAGCACGCGCGCTCCAGAAGGGAGCGCCAACAGCTCGAGCAGGCGCCCGACCTGCGCCCGGGCCTCTCCCGCGTCGAAGAGGGGCGCGTACTCACGCAGATATCCCGCGTCGAAGTACGTCGCCCACCACGCGGACGCCTCGGCCCCACGGCGCGTCGGCCGACCCGCCACTAGAAGAACACCGGCTCCCGATACGCACCGAACACATCCTCGAGCGCCGCGCGGATCTCGTACAGCGTGCAGTAGCTCCGCGCACACTCGAGGATGAACGGCACCACATTCTCCGTCCCGCGCGCCGCCTCCCGCAGGCGGTCGAGCGCGGCCGTGCAGCGGGCGTTGTCGCGCGTCTGCCGGAGCGTCGCCAGCGCCGCCGCCTGATCCTTCGCCGCCTGTTCATCGATCTTGAGCAGCGGGATCTCCAGCGCGCGCTCCTCGGTGGTGAAGGCGTTCACCCCGACGATCAACCGCCGATACTGCTCGATCTCCCACTGCTGGCGCGCCGCAGACTCCGCGATCTTCTTCTGGAACCATCCGGTCTCGAGCCCTGGCACCACCCCGCCCTGCCCGGCGATCTCCTCGAAGAGCCGCTCCGCCTCGGCCTCCATCTCATCGGTGAGCTTCTCGATGTAGTATGAGCCACCGAGCGGGTCGATCACATTCGGCACCCCGGTCTCATACGCCAACACCTGCTGCGTGCGGAGCGCGACCTCCACCGCCTGCTCTGTGGGGAGGGCGAGGGTCTCGTCCATCGAGTTGGTGTGCAACGACTGCGTGCCGCCGAGGACGGCAGCGAGCGCCTGATAGGCCACGCGCACGACGTTGTTCATCGGCTGCTGCGCGGTGAGGGTCACCCCGGCCGTCTGCGAGTGGAAGCGCATCACCCACGACCGCGGGCTCTTGGCACCGTACCGCGTCCGCAGGTGACGCGCCCAGATCCGCCGGGCGGCCCGCAGCTTCGCGATCTCCTCGAAGAAGTCGTTGTGCACGTCCCAGAAGAATGAGAGGCGCGGGGCGAACTCATCGACGTCGAGGCCCCGCGCAATCCCGCGCTCCCCATACGTGACGCCATCGGCCAACGTGAAGGCGAGCTCCTGCGCCGCCGTCGACCCCGCCTCGCGGATATGGTAGCCAGAAATGGAGATCGTATTCCACTGGGGGACGTGGCGCGCGCCGTACTCGAACATGTCCACGATGAGCCGGAGCGCCGGCTCGATCGGGAAGCACCACGCGTGCTGCGCCATGTACTCCTTGAGGATGTCGTTCTGGATCGTCCCCCGGAGCTGCGCCGGTGCCACCCCCTGCTTCTCCGCCGCCGCGAGGTAGAAGCACCAGAGGATGATGGCCGGCCCGTTGATGGTCATCGACGTCGAGACCTGGTCCAGCGGGATCCCCTCGAAGAGCCGCTCCATATCCGCCAGCGACGAGATGGCCACGCCGCACTTCCCCACCTCACCTTCGGAGCGGGGGTGGTCGGAGTCATAGCCCATCAGCGTCGGGAAGTCGAACGCGACCGAGAGCCCGGTCGTCCCGTTCTTCAGCAGGAACTTGTAGCGCGCGTTCGTCTCCGCGGCCGATCCGAACCCAGCGAACTGCCGCATCGTCCAGAGCTTCCCACGATACCCCGTCGGGTGGATGCCCCGCGTGTAGGGATACTCGCCGGGCACCTCGAACGCCGTTCCGGCCGATCCCTCGAGATCGAGCGCGGTGTACAGCGGCGCGACCTCGGCCGCCGAGTTGGTGTAGGCGAGATCACGCACCGCACCCGCGGCGTACCGCGCGCGCCAGGCGTCCACTTCGCGGCGGAGCTCGGCGAGCTCCTGCTGCATCGCGGCGACGGTGGGATCGAGGTCGGTCGGGGTCGTCATGCGTCCACTCCACTGAGGGTGCCGGCCGCCACGCTCCGTGTCAGGAGCGCGGTGGCCACCGCCTGCGGCGTGCTCTCCCCCCGCTCGAGCGCGGGGAGCTGTTCATCCAGCCACGCGGCCGTGGCGGCATCCTGCCAGAGACGCCGCCGGACGAGCCGGTCCACCAGGTCCATCACGCGGTCCCGGAGGCGGGCGCGGCGACGCGCCTGCAATGAACCGCTCCGCTCAAGATAGGCGAAGTGCCGATCCAGCGCGGCGACGAACTCCGGGAGCCCCTCGCCCGTCGCGCCGATGGTGCGCAGCACGGGCGGCGTCCAGGTGTCCGTGTCGCGAGCGGCGGCCTCCCGCGCGACCCGCTTCGGATTGAGCGCCTTGAGGTCCACTCCGTGGTGGGCCGGATGCTCGGCCGCGGCGGCGGCCCAACATCACCTCGATGTCGTTGCGCAAGCGATCCGCCCCCGGGCGATCCGCCTTGTTCACCACGAAGCAGTCGGCGATCTCCATCACGCCCGCCTTGAGCGTCTGGATCGCGTCTCCTGATTCCGGCACGAGGATCACCGCGCTCGTGTCGGCCAAGCGCGCGATATCGAGTTCACTCTGCCCGACCCCGACGGTCTCCACGAGGATGCGGTCCATCCCGAACGCGTCGAAGACGTCACAGACGTCCCGCGTCATCGCCGCGAGCCCGCCGAGCGACCCGCGCGTCGCCATCGACCGGATGAAGACCTGCGGGTGGAGGGCCACGCGCTCCATCCGGACGCGGTCGCCGAGAAGCGCGCCGCCGGTGAAGGGCGAGGTCGGATCGACGGCGACGATCCCGACGCGCAGGCCGGCGTCGAGGTATGTCTCGGCCAGCAGCGTCGTGAGCGTACTCTTCCCCGCCCCCGGTGGCCCCGTGATTCCGACTCGGCGCGCACGACCGACGCGCGCGTGCAGCCGCGCCGCGAGCGCCTCGCACCCCGGCCGCTGATCCTCGACGATGCTCACCGCGCGCGCCAACGCCGCCTTCCGACCGGCGTCGAACCCGTCGAGGAGCGTCTGCAGGGCGTCCGTCATCGGTCTCCCCCGATGTCGTCGTGCTCGTCCTGGATCTCGCCGACCACTTCCTCGACGAGGTCCTCCAAGGTGACGATCCCCAGCGTCTCGCCAGCGGGCCCCTGGACGACCGCGAGGTGCCGTCGTTCGCGCAGCATCCGGCGCATCAAGGATTGGCAGAGCTCCTCCGGCGCCGCCACCGCGACTGGGCGGACGCTCGCGAGCGGCGCGGCCGGGCGTGCGATGACGTCCCAACTCGTGACGAGCCCGACCACGTGGTCGACCGTCCCTTCGAAGACAGGGACGCGGCTGAACTGCGCCTGCGCGACGAACGCCGCCGCCTCCGATCCCGGCAGCGCGCGATCCACGGCAACGACGTCGGCACGCCGCGTCATCACGTCACGGACCCGCCGCGTGCCGAACTCGAGGACCCCGCTGATAATCGCCCGCTCCGCCGCGGCGCCGACCCCCTCCACCTCCCCTTCCCGGAGAAGGTCCTCGACGGTCTCCTGCGCCGTCGGCACTGGGAGCAGCGGACGGCGTCGTGCGACCATCCGCGAGGCGACGGCGACGAGGGGTGCCGTGAGGCGCTCGACCATCTGCAACGGTGGAAGCAGGAGGGCCAGCGTCTGCGCCGGCCACCGCCGAGCGAGCGCCCGCGGGATGAGCTGCCCGACGACCAGCAGCAGCAGCGCCGCCGTCAGCAGCGCGTTCAGCGTCGCGAGCGCGCCCGCGCCGACGTGGACCCCGATGATCGCGCCGAGTGCGAACACTGTGCCGACAATTCCCGTGCCGGCGGCGACGAGGAGCTGATGCGGCCGTTCGAGGTACAACGTCGCCGTCGAAGCCCCGGCCAGCCGCTGCTCCGCCCAATGCCGAAGCCAGAGCCGGCTGACCGACCGCAGCGCCGTCGCCGCCCCCGTGAGCACCGCCACCACCAGCAGGAGCGGCAGCATCAGCACATAGACGCTCACGACGACACCTCGGCCTCGACTGGCGCGTCGACCGGCTCGAGATAGACGCGCTCGATTCGACGCCGCACCACGCGCTCGACGACGAGCCGATGGCCCGCCACCTCGAGCGCCTCACCCGGCTTCGGGACACGACCGAGCAGCGCCATTACGAGCCCGCCCACCGTCGCGACGTCATCGCGCGTGACATCCGCGTCGAGGAGCTCCGAGAGCGTGTCGAGGGATACCCCCGCCGCGACCCAGAGTCGGCCGCCATCGGCCCGCTCGACCTCTGGCCGCTCCGCGTCACCCTCGTCCTGGATGTCCCCAACGATCAGTTCCAAGGCATCCTCGAGGGTGACGATACCCGCGGTCCCACCGAATTCATCGATCACGACCGCCAGGTGCCGCCGCGATGCGCGGAAGTCCTTCAGCTGGCGTTCGACGGAGTTCGTCGCGGGGATGAAGAGTGCGGGCCGCACCACGGCCCGCCATCCCCCTGTCGGCTCCTCGCCCGCGACGAGCGCACCGAGCAGATCCTTCGCGTGGAGCACTCCGCTCACGTCGTCGATGGTCTCGCGGAACACGACGAGGCGCGAATGGCGCGCGCTGCGGATCCGATCCGCGACCTCCGACCACGGGGTGTCCTCATCAATGCCGACGATGTCCACGCGCGGGACCATGATCTCGCCGACCCTGGTCTCCGCCAGCGAGAAGACCCCGTGCACGAGTACCCCGTCGCCGCCCTCCGCCTCAACCCCAGCCGCGACGACATCGCGGAAGCGCTCGACGGCGTCCTCACGCTGCGCCTCGTCCGCCGAACGTGTCGCGGGCAACCACTGCTCGAGCAGTCGGTCAGCCCATCGCCCGAAGGTCACGACGGGTGCGCACACGGTCTCGACCCCTTCGATGAGGGTCCGGGTGCGCCGCACGCCATCCCCGGCCGCCGCATCCCCCGCCTCGCGCGCCGCCACTTCACTGAGAATGACCGCGACGACGCCCAGACTCACCACGAGCGGAACCAGATAGCGCGCCGGCACCCAGCCGCTCGTCCAGAGTGCCATCGAGACGGCGGCGCCGGCCAGGAGCTGTGCCACAATCCGGCCGAAGACCAACGCACGATGGAGCGCCTCCCGCCGTGCGATGAGGTCCGCCACGCTGGATGGAGGTTCGTCGTCCTCGACGGCGAGCAGCGCGCTGTCGGCATAGGCGCTCGCGGCCGCCACTGCGGAGGCGAACGCCGCGACGATGAGGAGGAGCACCGTCATCGCGCGAGCACCCGCCGCACGAGCGCCTCCTGGCGCCGCCACATCGGCGAGCCCTCACGCGCCGCATCGACCGGGTG
>JBMTAR010000134.1:0-5855 GCA_049428925.1 Gemmatimonadaceae bacterium | reverse complement strand
CCGTCGCGCCGTGACCGCCGCACCGCACACGGCGTACCGCACACGACGTACCGCAGGTCGCCGGTGGCGGCCCTCGGGCAGCCGGTGCATCTTCCGGCGTTCCTCCACCTCCACCCCCGGACCGTCCCATGGCTGAACACAAGGAAGAGTGGGGCTCGAAGCTCGGCGTGATTCTCGCTGTCGCGGGCTCCGCCGTCGGCCTCGGCAACTTCCTCCGCTTCCCCGGTCAGGCCGCCCAGAACGGCGGCGGCGCTTTCCTGATCCCCTACTTCTGCGCGCTATTTCTGCTCGGCATCCCAATCGGCTGGGCGGAGTGGTCGATGGGCCGGTATGGTGGCAAGAAGGGGCTGCATTCTGCTCCCATGATCATGGGCGTGATCGGGAAGGGTAGCCTCGCGCGCTACCTCGGAGTGATCGGGGTGTTGATCCCGCTCGGCGTCTCGACCTACTACATGTTCATCGAGACCTGGACCTTCGGGTACTTCATCAAGTACCTGACGGGGGGCATCGGTATCGACCCGTCGATGTCGATCGAGATGCAGACCAAGGTCGCGAACGATTACTACGACGCGTTCACGGGTGCCTCGGCCGACGGGTCACTGTTCTCCGGGGATGGGCTCAACACCTTTTTCGCGTGGATGATTGTCTTCGCGATCAATCTCTGGTTCGTCTTCCGCGGCCTTTCGAAGGGGATCGAGAAGTTCGTCTCCTTCGCGATGCCGGTGATGGCGCTCTGTGCCGTCATCGTGTTGATTCGCGTGCTGACCCTCGGGACCCCGGACCCGGCGTATCCGGACCGGAACGTCCTCGCGGGGCTCGGCTACATGTGGAATCCGAACTTCGAGAAGCTCGGCGACTTCAAGACGTGGCTCGCCGCCGCCTCGCAGATCTTCTTCTCACTCTCGGTCGGCTTCGGCGTGATCATCAACTACGCCAGCTATATGAAGAAGAAGGACGACGTTGCGCTCTCCGGACTCACCGCCAGCGCCACCAATGAGCTCTTCGAGGTGGGCTTCGGGGGGATGATCACCCTGACCGCGGCGGTCGTCTTCCTCGGGATGTACGGGACGCAGGTTGCCGTCGGCGGTGGCACCTTCAAGCTCGGCTTTGCGACTCTGCCGGTGGTGTTCGCGCAGATGGGCGCCTTCGGCAACATCGTGGGGGCGCTCTGGTTCCTGGTGCTCTGGCTCGCCGCGATCACCAGCTCGCTCTCGATGTACCAGCCCGCGGTGGCGCACCTGAAGGAGGCCACCGGGTGGAGCCACGGGAGGTCGACCTCGACGATCGCCACGATCGGGACCGTCGGCGCGATCCTGACGCTCTGGTACAGCAAGGGCGGGACCTTCCTGAACACGATGGACTTCTGGGTCGGTACCTACGGGATCTTCCTCCTCGCGATGGCGCAGATCATCTACTTCGCGTGGGTGTTCGGCATCGACCGCGGCTGGAAGGAGATCCATGCCGGCGCGTCGATCCAGATTCCCGCCTTCGTCAAGATCGTGATGAAGTACATCGCGCCGGCGTACCTGCTGATCGTCTTCATCGGGTTCAACCTCCAGTCGTTCAAGGCCGAGCTCGCGAACGCGACCGCCACGACCGGGGCGCGGGTCGCGCTGCTCACCATCCTCGCGATCGTGGTCTACCTCGTCGGCGTCACCTGGGTCGGCGAGCGCCGGCTGCGGGCCGCGGGCGTCGACCTCGATGACACCACCCCCGCCACCGACTGAGGAGCTTTCGATGACTGACACACTCGCCGTCGCCGCCGCTCAGGTGGGGCTCACCACCGGAGGCTGGGTCACGATGCTCGTGTCGCTGAGCCTGGTCTGGGGCGGCACCTTCTGGTGCTACAGGAAGACGCTGTCCTCCCCGGCGGATGAGAAGGTTCCGCCGGGCTACGGGGCCTGATTCCGTCGTTTGACCCGGCTGCGCCGGGTCTCGCCGTCGCCACCGCGATCGGCCGCGGGTTCGCCGTCGGGATCATTCCCGGTCGGCCTCGCGGTGGCGGCGGCGGTGGCGATCGGCGTTCTGGAGCCCCCAGGGCTCGCCGCCGTGCTCCTGGTGGCCTTCACCATCGGCCACGTCGCGGCCAAGTGTCCCTGGTATTGGGCCGGCACCCACGCGGAGAAGGTCCGCTGGGGTGTCGCGGTGCGCGGAGTCGCCCGCGCCCGTGAGGTGATCGCGCGTCACCCGAACTACGGGCACGGCCTCCTCGGGGTCAGCGCCGTGACGAGCGTCCCCCCGTTTCACCTCGCGGCCATCGCGGCGGGCATCGTGCGGATTCCGTGGCCGGGCTTCCTCGGGCTCTGCTTCGTCGGTCGGGTGCTGCGCTTCGGCGCGCTTGGTGTGCTGCCGAGTCTCGTCCGCGGGTGGCTGGGGTGAGCGCACGGCGGCACCCGCGGAAGCGTGCGCTGATCGCGGCGATCCAGTCGGATCCGGCGGTCATCGCGGCCGTGCAGGCGCACGCCGCCGTGCACCGGCTCCCGGAGGCGGCGGTCTGGCGGACCGTGCGACGCTACCTCCACGAAATCATCCCGACCTTCAACCCGCTGGTCTATCGCGGTGTCGGGCATACCGCCGCCGCGGCGCTGCTGCGGGTGCTGTACCGCGTGACGATCCTCGACCGGGCACCGGGCGCGGCACGAGCGCTCCCGTCCGATGCGATCGTGATCTATCTGATGAACCACCGGTCGAACGCGGACTACGTGGTGGCGAGCTACGCGCTCGCGGGTCAGGTCGCGATCTCCTGGGCGGTGGGGGAGTGGGCGCGCGTCTTCCCGCTCGAGTACCTGTTCAAGTCGTTCGGCTCGTATTTCATCCGCCGACGCTATCGGGAGTCGCTGTATCACACCGTCCTCGAGCGGTATGTGCATCGGGTGACGTCGGCCGGTGTCACGCAGGGACTGTTCCCCGAGGGCGGGCTCTCGCGCGATGGTCGGCTACGGCCCTCGAAGATCGGACTCCTCGACTACATCGTTGGGGTGGCGCGTGACCCCGCGCTCGCGTCCCGGATGTACGTGGTGCCGGTGGGGCTCAACTACGACCGCGTGTTGGAGGACCGGACGTTGCTCCGGGAGCTCCGGGTCACCGACGGGGGTGTCGGCAGCTCGCGGTGGTCCCAGGTGGGCGAGGTGGTGTCGTATCTGGCGTCGAGCTTCGGCCGGCTCTCCACCGGGCGATGGCAGCGGTATGGTCGGGCGGCGGTGGTGCTGGGGGCGCCGGTGTCGGTGGCGGCGTGGATCGCGTCGGAAGCGGCGTTGGCCGGTTCCTCCGGTGATGGACTGACGAGCGCATCTGGGGCGGCGTCCCCAGGCGCCGTCCCCGTCTTCGACCTCCCGCGGGCCGACCGGTTGGCGGCCGTGCAGCGCCTCTGCGATCGGATGATGGGAGAGGTGGGACGGCTCGTCCCCGTCACCGCGGTGCCGCTGGTCTGTGCGGCGCTTCAGACCTTCGAGGCCGACTATGTGCCGCGGCCGGCGCTACTGGAGCGGGTGGAGACACTGCGGGGGGCGTTGGAGGAGGCGGGGGCGGTGGTGGTCGAGCCTGCCCTGAGCGCGGCCGAGAGTTTCGAGCGGGCGTATCGGCTGCTCCGGATGCGGCGGGTGCTCTCGCGGGCGGGGGAGGGGTACCTCCTCCTGCCCCGCGGGCGGGAGCTCGTGTCGTACTACGCGAATGGGATCGCGCATCTCTGCGGGGAGTGGGAGGCGTCGGTCCGGTCCCGGGACGCTTTGCCAGTGGACCAGTTCTTCGGCCGTTGACCGGGGGCGCCCGGTTGTCTATTCTTCGGGGCTCTGGTTCCGTGCCGCCCGTCCGGGCGATCCACGTAGAGGCAGAAGGACGAACACCGAGAAACCGCATGCCGACGATTAATCAGCTCGTCCGGCAGAGCCGCCGCGCCGTGGTGAAGAAGGACAAGGCGCCGGCTCTGAAGGAGAATCCATTCAAGCGGGGCGTCTGCACCCGCGTCTACACCACGACCCCGAAGAAGCCGAACTCGGCGCTGCGCAAGGTGGCGCGTGTGCGTCTGGTGAACGGCTTCGAGGTCACGGCCTACATCCCCGGTGAGGGGCACAACCTGCAGGAGCACTCGATCGTGCTCATCCGGGGCGGCCGTGTGAAGGACCTGCCGGGCGTGCGCTACCACATCGTGCGCGGCAAGCTCGACGCCTCCGGCGTGAACGGGCGCAACAAGAGCCGCTCCAAGTACGGGACCAAGAAGCCGAAGGCGGGTGCCGCGGCTGGAGGGAAGAAGTAAATGAGCCGCCGTAAGAGTGCCGTGAAGCGCCCCGTCCTACCTGACGCGCGCTATGACAGCCAGACCGTCTCGAAGTTCATCAACGTCCTGATGTACGCCGGCAAGAAGGCGACCGCCGAGCGGATCTTCTATGGGGCGATGGACGTGGTCGAGGCCAAGTCCGGCCAGACCGGGGTGACGGTCTTCAAGCAGGCGTTGTCGAACCTGAAGCCGGTGGTCGAGGTGAAGTCCCGCCGCGTCGGCGGTGCGACCTACCAGGTGCCGGTCGAGGTCCGTCCGGACCGTCGGACCGCGCTGGCGATGCGTTGGTTGATCTCGTACTCGCGCGACCGCAACGAGAAGTCGATGGCGGAGAAGCTGGCCGCGGAGACGCTCGCGGCGGCGAAGGGCGAGGGGAACGCGATCAAGAAGCGCGAGGACACGCACAAGATGGCCGAGGCCAACAAGGCGTTCGCGCATTATCGCTGGTAGTCGGTGTGCCCGGGGTCAGATCTGGGGGATGCCCTCACCTGACCCCGCGGCCACATGTTCGGTTCAGCTGGCTGATGGTGGTTGACAGCCGCAGCGGACGGACTACCTTTATCAGGCTGGGGTGAAACGGCGGAAGTCGTTGCATTTCAGTGCGGTGGCTCGATCGAGCAGCACGGCCACCCCGGGGAACTGCGCCCCGGCCAGATGGGCCCGCCAACGTCGGCAGGAGTGACGCGCGGGGGGAGTGGACAGCCCGACCGATCCCGCCGGGGCAGGTGCCCGGCGCCGCGGTTCCCGAAAAGCCCGCAGGACAATTGAACGTCGGGTGGTGTTGGCGCTGACACCCGACGCGCCGTGGGTCCCCAGCCGCGCAGGAGTGGCGGCTGTACCCGGCGAGAGCGGATGGAGACCGGTCCCCCGGATCAGCTGGTGGGGGGGATGCCTGGTCCAGCCGCGTTTTTGTTGGGGCAGGACCGCCGACCGGCGGGCAGGGGTTGAGTAGGACCGAGGCAGGACCCACATCACCGCATTCGTACCCGACCGCATACCGAACGATGGCACGCACGACCGATCTCAAGTACTACCGGAACATCGGCATCATGGCGCACATCGATGCCGGGAAGACCACGACGACTGAGCGCGTCCTCTATTACACGGGGAAGTCGCACAAGATCGGCGAGGTCCACGACGGCGCGGCCACGATGGACTGGATGGAGCAGGAGCAGGAGCGCGGCATCACGATCACGTCGGCCGCGACCACGTGCTTCTGGATGCGCCACGGCCAGTCGGACAAGAAGGGCGAGGGGCCGGAGTACCGGATCAACATCATCGACACCCCGGGGCACGTGGACTTCACCGTCGAGGTGGAGCGCTCGCTCCGCGTGCTTGACGGCGCGGTCGCGCTGCTCGACTCGGTGGCCGGCGTCGAGCCGCAGACCGAGACCGTGTGGCGCCAGGCGGACCGGTACAAGGTCCCGCGGATGATCTTCTCGAACAAGATGGACCGCGTCGGCGCCAACTTCGAGCGCTGCGTCGAGATGATCCGCGACCGCCTCACCAAGCAGGCGCTGCCGATCCAGCTCCCGGTCGGGTCGGGTGAGCTCTTCACGGGCCACATCGACATCATCGAGCG
>JBMTAR010000133.1:0-5860 GCA_049428925.1 Gemmatimonadaceae bacterium | reverse complement strand
CAGCAAGCGGACTCTCAGCCTATCGACGCGCGAACCTGCTCGACCTCACCGTCTGCGTGTGGCCGTTCCTGCTACCCTGGTTCCTTCCGACGATCCTCGCCGCCTCCGTGACGAGCGGTGACGCGGCCCTGCCCCGCGTCTCACCGCTCGCCGCCGGACTGCACAACACCTATGCGTGGGCGCTCCTCGTGACCATCGTGGCCGCGGTGGCGACGGGCTACGGACGCTCGCGCGACGGGTCGAGCAACCGCTCGTCCTGAGGAGGCCGCCGGCCGCTCCGCTGGGTCTCCGGCGACATCGGCGGACGTCCGCGCATCGCCCCACCACTAGGGCCCGGCCGAGCGCCAGGCGCGAGCGGCATCCCCTCGAGACGTTGCCGCACCTGCTCCTGCAACCCGAGGAATCGGGCGCGCTGGACGGGTGTGAGGAAGGTCGCGAGGTCGCGCTGTTCCTCCTCCATCAACTCGAGCCGACTGCGCTGCAGCTGGAGCATCCGGTCGAGGAGCGTGCTGACCTGCGCCGCGTTGGCGCTGTCGCCCCGGTCGAGCTGCACCCGAAGCGAGGCCCGCGCCTCGCGCTCCTGATTGACCAGGGCGCGCCGGCGGCCATCAAGGCGCTGGTTCGTCGCCGCCAGTCGACGCGCCTGCTCGTCGGTGAGCCCGAGCTGCGTGCGCACCACCTGGGTCATCCGCGAGCGCACCCGCGCCTCGAGGGACTCGCGGGGCACCCCTTGGGCAGTCCGTGGCGGCGGCATCGTGCCCTCCGCGCGGCCCGACGGCGTCTGGGCGCCGATCGTCGCGGCGGCGAGGGCGAGGATGATGGAAAGCTTCCTGAAGAAACGCATCACGGCATCTCCTGGGCATCGATGATTGGTCGGACGATCGCCCTCGGCTCGGCGACCGGGGCGGCCGGCATCGCCGCCATTTCATCCAGCAGGATGGAGAGCGCCTCGTCGGAGAGCTCCGACACGCCCTCGAAGGCGAGCTCGGCCACCACCGTCGGCTCGGGGGACGGACCCGTCGTGACTTCCCCCATCGGTGCCGATCGCTCCCGCATGACGGAGACGCCGAGCATCAGAAGCACCATGGCCGCCGCCAGGAGCGAGGCCCGCGACGCCCAGCGCGGACGCGATCCGACGCGCGCCGGGGTGACGGCACCACCAGCCTGAACAGTCAGTCGGGCCCCGGCCGGCCGCCGTGGAATGGCCGACACGATCCGATCGGCGTCCACCATCGGCGTCGCCGCGCGGATCTCGTCGTCGATGGCACGGAGCACCAGCACCTCAGCAGCGCACTCGGTGCATCGAGCGACGTGCGTCGCGATCGCCTCGGCCTCCGCGGTCGACAGCGGCTCGTGCCGCCCAACCCACGTCGGCAACCGGTCCCGCATCTCCATTTCGTCACACGTCATCGGCATCCACCCGAGCTCTCAGGAGCTTCACCGCATTGTGATAGTGCACGCGACACGACCCGGCCGTACTCCCGACGAGCAGCGCGATCTCGTCGTAGGCCAACCCCTCCGTCACCCGCAAGACGAAGACCTGCCGTTGCAGCGGAGAGAGCCCCTCGAGCGCCTGACGGACCCGATTCGCCCCCTCTGTGGCGACCAACCCATCGAGCGGATCCCCGATCGGCGCCGCCACCGAGTCATCCAACTCCTCGTGGCGCTGGCTCCGACGGTCCCGCCGTCGTCGATCCAAGACGAGGCGCTTCGCGATCGTGAGGAGCCACGTCCGGAACTGCGCGTCCGAACGGAATGATTCCACGGCATCGAACGCCCGCACCAACGTGTCCTGTACGATCTCGTCGACCTCCTCCCGTGCCCCGAGGCTCGCGACGAAGCGAGCCACCGAGGGCGCGTGCCGCTCGACGAGCTGCGCGGCCGCGGCGTGATCCCCTTCGAGCCACCGGGCGATCAGCGCCGAATCCGTCGGGATGAGGGTGCCGGGGTCGCCCATGGTCACACCGTATGATGGCGGGACGGCCGCGATTGTTAAGAGGGGTGGAGCGCATTGGCCGGCAGGGGTCACGGGCACGCCAGAACAGCCCACCCTGACGGCGCACGGGAATCGGACCGCATATTCCCCGCTCACCCTCACCCGAGGTCGTCTCCGCTCATGCAGTCGCTCCGCCCACTGCTGACGCTCACGCTCGCGGGCCTCGCCGCCATCCCGTCGCCGCTGCTCCGGGCGCAGACGGCGGCCCCGGCCGCGACGCCAGCCCCCGCCCCCAGCGCCGGTGCCCTCTCCCGGCCGAATGCGGACCCGTTTCCGAGCACCTATCAACCCTTCCCGTCTCGGCCGACGGTGATCCGGAACGTCCACATCTACACGGCCGCCGGGCCACTGATCCGCAACGGCGCGGTCCTGCTGCGCGATGGCAAGATCGCCGCGGTCGGCGCGACCGTCGACGTCCCAGCCGGCGCGCTGGTGATCGACGGTGCCGGCAAGTTCGTTACGCCCGGCCTGATCGACACCCATTCGCATCTTGGCGTCTACCCCGCCCCTGGAACCGCGGCGCACTCCGACGGGAACGAGGCGACCGCCCCGGTCACGGCCCACGTCTGGGCTGAGCACTCGGTCTGGCCGCAGGATCCCCAGTTCCCGCGGAACCTCGCCGGCGGCACGACGACCATTCAAGTGCTCCCTGGCTCAGCGAATCTCATCGGGGGCCGCAGCGTCACGTTGAAGGTCGTCCCGTCCCGCTCGGTCCAGGGGATGAAGTTCCCCGGCGCGCCCTACGGCCTGAAGATGGCCTGCGGCGAGAACCCGAAGCGCGTCTACGCCAGCCGTGGCCCCTCCACGCGGATGGGGAACGTCGCGGGCTATCGCAGCGCGTGGATCGGCGCCGAGGCGTACCGCCGTCGGTGGGATACCTGGCTCGCCACGCCGACCGGCGATCCACCGGCGCGCGACCTCGGCAACGAGACGCTCGCTGAGGTGCTCCGCGGGAACATCCTCGTCCACAACCACTGCTATCAGGCGGACGAGATGATGCAGATGATCGACATCGCCAAGGAGTTCGGCTACTCGATCCGTTCGTTCCACCACGGCGTCGAGGCATACAAGGTCGCCGACGTCCTCGCACGCGAAGGGATCTCGGCGTCGATCTGGTCGGACTGGGGCGGGTTCAAGATGGAAGCGCTCGACGGCATCAAGGCGAACATCGGACTGACGCACGTCGCCGGCGCCCGGACGATCGTCCACTCCGACGATCCGTCCTACGCGAGCCGCCTCAACCAGGAGGCGTCAAAGTCGCTCGCCGCCGCCCGCGCCGTCGGTCTCAACATCCCGGAGGAGGAGGCAATCAAGTGGATCACGATCAACGCCGCCTGGGCACTCGGGATCGACCGGCAGGTCGGGTCGCTGGAGGTGGGCAAGAACGCCGACGTCGTCCTCTGGTCCGGTGATCCGTTCAGCGTCTACACCCGCACCGAGAAGGTCTGGGTCGATGGCGCGCTCCTCTACGATCGCGCCGACGCGTCCCAGCGCTGGCGCACCGACTTCGAACTCGGCTACGTGCCCACCGCCGGGGGGATCCGCTGATGCGCCAATCACTCTCCATTCTCCGCATCGCCGCGGTCGCCGCGATGCTCCCCGCGCTCACCGGCGCGCAGGTGATCGCCATCACCGGCGGCACCGTCTACCCGGTCAGCGGCCCCAAGATCGAGAACGGGACCGTCCTCATCCGTGATGGTAAGATCGCGGCCGTGGGCGCCGGCGTCGCCATTCCCGAGGGCGCCCGCCGCATCGATGCCCGCGGCAAGTGGGTCACGCCGGGCCTCATCCACACCCTCACCAGCCTCGGCCTTGCCGAAGGCGGGAGCCCCGAGTTCAGCGGCGGCTACTCCGACGGTCGTGCGCGGGGCGCCGACGGCATCGCCGCGACCTTCGACGCGTGGCGCGGGATCAACCCCGCCAACACCTTCATCGCGCCGACCCGGCAGGAGGGTGTGACCTCGGTCGGTGTGATCGGCGGCGGCGGGATGATCGGTGGCCGGACCGCGCTGATCGACCTCGTGGAGGTGTCCAGTGCCTCCGCGATGCTCCGCAAGGCGCCCACCGCGATGCTCGGTGGGTTCGGGAGTCCGAGCGCGGGCACGGGCGCGCGCGACGAATACTGGGACAAGTGGCGCCGTCTGCTCGATGACGTGAAGGCGTACCAGGTACGTCGCGCAGCGTATGAAACGGGGAGCACGCGCACCTTCGAGACGACGCAGGCCAACCTCGAGGCGCTGATTCCGGTGGTCACCGGCCAGCTCCCGCTGATGCTCGACGTCGACCGCGCCTCGGACATCCTCGCGGCCCTCGACTTCGCGAAGGAGTACAACCTGCGCCTCTGGCTCGCGAACGCGAGCGAGGGATGGATGGTCGCGAAGGAGATCGCCGCTGCGAAGGTGCCGGTTTTCGTCGGCGCGATGAGCGACATCCCGACGAGCTTCGACGCGCTCGGCCAGCGGCGCGAGAATGCCGCGATGCTTCGGGCCGCCGGCGTGACGGTGGTGCTCGTCGGCATCGGGACGAGCGGCGGTGGGGATTTCAACGTCCGGAACATTCGCCAGGAGGCCGGGAACGCCGTCGCGTACGGTCTGTCGTGGGACGAGGCGCTCCGCGCCGTCACGCTCACCCCCGCCGAGGTGATGGGGGTCGCCGGGAGTGTCGGATCGCTCCAGGTCGGGCGCGACGCGAACGTCGTGGTCTGGAGCGGCGACCCGTTCGAATTCTCGACGCGGGCGGAGCACGTGTTCGTTCAGGGCCGTACCTTCGATACAAAGAGCCGCCAGCAGCAGCTGACGGAGCGGTACCTGACCCTGCCGCCCTCGTATCGGCGGCCGTGAGGAATGGCTCTTAGAACAGAAAGCCCCCCCCACCGGTGGGGGGGGGGGGGCGCTGTCAGCGACCTATACGCTCTTACGAAGCCGTGGCGACGGGGTAGACGGAGACCTTGTACCGGCTCTTCGACTTGTGCTCGAACTTCACCACGCCCTCGATGAGCGAGTAGATGGTGTAGTCGGTGCCGAGCCCGACGTTGTTCCCCGGGTGCCACTTCGTGCCGCACTGGCGGACGATGATGTTGCCGGCGATCACCTTCTCACCGCCGAACTTCTTGATCCCGCGGTACTGCGGATTGGAATCGCGGCCGTTCTTCGACGAGCCAACGCCTTTCTTATGTGCCATGAGAGCCTCGTCCCCGGTCAGCCGAGGGTGATGTCGTGGATACGGACTTCGGTGAACTTCTGCCGATGTCCCTGCTTCTTCGCGTAGTTCTTGCGCCGCTTGAACTTGAAGACGACGATCTTGTCGCCGAGCCCCTGCTTGACGATTTCGGCCGTGACCGAGGCGCCCTTCAGCGTCGGGACGCCGACCTTCACGTTGGAGCCGTCGGAGCCGAGGAGAATGTCGTTGAACTCGACCTTGGCGCCCGCCTCACCCGGGAGGGAGGGAAGACGAAGGGTCACACCCTTCTCGGCGCGGAACTGCTTGCCGCCGGAGCGGAAAATGGCGTAGGACATGAGGTTACCTGAGTGCGGATTGTCGCGAGCCTCTAAGAATAGGCGAGGGGCGACACGGGGTCAAGTCCTTCAGGGGCAATGCGCTAGAGGCTTCGGACCACGCCGCGGGCCTGCGCCATCCCCTAGGCCAGCCCCGACGGCACCACGGCGTGCGCGCCCCACCGCCCCTACGCTACCGCGTACTGGCTCGTGATATCCCGCCCCGCCCCCTTCACCACCAGCTTGAACTCGTCCGGCCGGAGGAGCGGATCGTCCCGAAGCTCGACCCCGAAACCGATGCCCTTTTCGAGCCGTCGCATCAGGTCCTTCTCCTCCTGCAGCACGTAGATCGCCACATCCGGCGGCAACT
>JBMTAR010000132.1:0-5882 GCA_049428925.1 Gemmatimonadaceae bacterium | reverse complement strand
GCGCTCGCCACGGCGCCGGAGGGGACGGTCCGGGGCGCGCTCTGGTGGATGATGGGCTCTCTCGCCGATGCCACCTGGACCGACGTCCGCTGGGTCGGTGGCTATGTCGCCCTCGGCGGTGCGCTCCTCCTCTGGTGGGGCCGCGATCTCGATGTACTGGCGCTCGGTGAGGAACCCGCCGCCGCGCTCGGGCTCGATGTCGACCGCGTCACGCGGCGCGTCTTCCTCGTCGCCGCACTCGTCGCGGCGGCGACCGTCTCCGGCGCCGGGCTCATCGGCTTCGTTGGGCTCGTGGTCCCGTCGCTCGTGCGGACACTGGGCGTCACGCGTGTCCGGCCGGCGCTCGCCGTATCGGCCGGCATCGGCGGTGCCCTCGTCGTGCTCGCCGATGCGGTCGCGCGCCGCATCGTCACGCCCGCCGAGCTCCCGCTTGGCGCGGTGACGGCGCTTCTCGGCGTCCCGTTCTTCGTCTGGCGGCTCCGCGCCGCGGCCGCACGATGATCGAGATCGACGGGCTCTCTGTCCGCTATCCGCGCGCCGCTCGCCCGGCGCTCGATGGCGTCTCATTCACGGCGCGCGCGGGCGCACTGACGGCCGTCGTCGGCCCGAACGGCTCCGGCAAGAGCACGATCGTCCGCACGCTGCTCGGGCGCGTCAGGCCGTCCGCTGGCACGATCCGCGTCGGTGGGGTTGGCGCGGGGGGGGAGCCGGGCGGTGAGCCGGGGCGTGAACTGCGCGGTGGGCCAGGCCGTGAACCCGGTGGTCAAGCGGGCGCGTCGTCGATTGTCCTCGGGGAGGCGCCGCTCGACCCCGTGCGGCGTCGCGCCCTCGCACGGCGACTCGCCGTCGTGCCGCAGCGGGAGGAGCCCGCCTTCGCGCTCCCGGTGCGTGACTTCGTCGCCTTGGGGCGGCATCCGCACGGCCGGGGATTCGGCGGCGAGACCGCTGCCGATCGCGAGGCCATCGCGTCGGCCGCCGAACGGGCGTCGGTGACCGCGCTCCTCGCGCGTTCGACCGCCGAGCTCTCGGGCGGCGAGTGGCAGCGCGTCCGGGTGGCACGCGCGCTCGCGCAGGGCGGGGAGGTCCTCGTGCTCGACGAGCCGACGACCTTCCTCGACGTCGCACACGAGATGGCGGCCTTCGAGCTCTTCGACGCGCTGGCGCGCGAGGGCCGTACGGTCCTCCTCGTCAGCCACCAGCTGAACCTCGTGGCGCGCTTCGCCGATCACATCGTGCTGTTGCAGCAGGGCCGCGTCGCGGCCGATGGCAGCGCGGACGAGGTGATGCGCGGTGAGGTGTTGGAATCGGTCTACGACTGGCCCCTCGTCGTGAGCCGTGATCCCGCTGTCGGGGCGCCCGTGCTCGTGCCGCTCCGCGGCCGGGGGAGGCGTTGAGTCACTCCGTCGTCGCACGGCATTGCTCCATGCGTTGCCCCCGTCGCTGCTACCCGTCCCCTGACCTTTGCCTCTTCCACTTCCCAACCCGCCCTATGCGCTCTCTCTCCGTCGGCTCGCTCCTCGTCTGCTTCGCGCTCCAGCTTCCCGCCCAGGCCATCACGCCTTCCAGCACGCCATCCACCACGGCGCTCCCTGCCGCTGTGGTCACGGCGACGCGCTTGCCGGGGATCCGCCTCGCGCCCACGGCCACGGCGACCGTCCTCGACGGGGCGGCACTGCGCGCCGAGGGGGTCACGCACGTGGCGGATGCGTTGCGACGGGTGCCCGGCCTCACGGTGACGCGCGTGTCGAGCGCCGGATCCCAGGTCGCGCTCTTCATGCGGGGGGGGCAATCGAACTACGTGCGCGTCCTCGTCGATGGCGTTCCGGTGAACGAACCCGGCGGCGTCCTCGACCTCGGCCGTATCACGCTCGATGAGATCGAGCGGATCGAGGTCGTACGCGGTCCGGCGAGCGTCCTCTACGGCTCCGAGGCGGTCTCCGGCGTCATCCAGCTCTTCACTCGGCGGAGCACCGGCCCGCGCACGAGCGCGGAGGTCGGGGCGGGGAACTACGGCACCCAGCGTCTCTCGCTCGGCCGCGACGGTCGCGTCGCCGGTGTCGCGTGGACCCTTCAGGGGGACCGGCACTTCACCGAGGGGGTCCTCCCGTTCAACAACGCGTATCGCAACGAGGGGGTGAGCGGCACGCTCGCGACGGGCGGGGGCGGTCGCACCGATCTGCGCCTCACCGGTCGCTACAACAGCTCCGTCTACCGCTATCCGACCGACTTCGCCGGTCGTCTCGAGGATCAGAACAGCGAACGCGTCGACCACCGGCTCCTCGCCGGGCTCGACGCTGGCGTGCGGTGGACCCCGCGGCTCGAGACGCGGCTCGCTCTCTCGACGGCCGAGGCCTCCCCTCGGACGAACGACGGGCCGGACGGTCCGGGGGACACGCTCGGCTTCTACGGCTACTACTCGCGGGGGACCGTCGTCCGCCGACTCGCGGACCTGCGCACGACGCTCCGCACCGGGGCGCAGGGGGCGGTCACCATCGGCGGTGAATTCTCCCGCGACACCGAGCGCAGTCGCGACCTCTCGGTCAGCGCTGAGGCGGAGTACACCTCCAGCTTCCGTGCCGCCCGCGAGAATCGCGCGCTCTATCTGCAGGTCCTGGAGGAGCGTGGCCCAGTGAGTGTGCAGGTGGGTGGACGTCTCGACGAGAACAGCGCCTTCGGCACCTTCCGCACGATGCGTGCGGGGGCGGCGTGGCAGGTTGCGTCGACGATGCGGCTTCGGGCGTCGGTCGGGAATGCCTTCAAGGCGCCGAGCTTCTACGAGAACTTCGCGACGGGGTGGGTCACCGGAAACGCGACGCTGCGACCGGAGCGGGCGGCCTCGGCCGAGCTCGGTGTGGAGGCGATCGTCGGTGGTGCGCTGGTCCGCGTGACCGGATTCCAGCAGCGGTTCCGTGACCTCATCCAGTACACGGGTATGCCGCCTGAGGAAGGCGCCCCGAACTACTTCAACGTCGCCGCGGCGAACGCCGGCGGTGTCGAGGTCGAGGCCACGCTTCCCGAGCTGTTCGGCTTCCGTGGGACGGCGCAGTACACGTGGACCGACACCCGCGTGACCGACTCCGGCTTCGACGAAGGGGAGGCGGCCAATCTCGTCACCGGGGGTCGGTTGATCCGCCGGCCTGAGCACGGCGCGAGCGTCGCGCTGACGCGAGCGGTGGTCGCTGGCGGGACGCTCTCGGTCGGGGCGACGTACATTGGCCAGCGCGCAGACCGCGATTTCTCCGAGTGGCCGACGACCGCGGTCACGCTCGACGCCGTGACCACCATCGACCTCGGCCTCGACCTGCCCGTGCCGTTCACGCGCGACTGGCACCTCATCGCGCGGGCGGACAATGCACTCGGAGCGACGTACGAGATGATCCGCGGGTTCGCCGCGCCGGGGCGTACCTGGTACCTCGGGGTGCGCGGGACACGCTGAGGTTTCGGCGGCGTGGCGGAGTAGCTTTGACCCGTGCTCCTCACTGACGCCCTCGTCCTCCACGCCTTCGACTACCGGGAGACCTCGCGAATCGTCCGGCTGGCGACGCGGCAGGCGGGCGTCGTCTCCGCCGTTGCGCGCGGGGCGCGGCGGCCGAAGAGCCGATTCGGTTCGGGGCTCGACCTCTTCACCAGTGGGGTCGCCCACCTCGTGCTGCATCCCACGGGGGACCTCCACACGCTGCACGCGTTCGATGTCGGCCGGGCGCGTCCCGGGCTCGGTGATTCGCTCGCCCGCTTTCGCGCGGCGAGCGCGCTCGGGGAACTCGGGCTCCGCGTCGGCCCGGAGGATCCCGGGGGTGCGGTCTTCGCCGCGCTCACCGAGGGATTCGATGCCATCGCCACGTCACCGGATCCGCTGGTTTGCGCGGAGACCCTTGGCGCGGCGTGGCGCCTCGTGGCGGCGGTCGGCGTGGCGCCTGCGCTGACGCATTGTGCGGCGTGTGATCGTGCCGTGGAGGCGGGCGAGCCGGCGCGGTTCGCACCGCGCGCGGGCGGGGTGCTCTGCCGCGTCTGTGCGGCCCTGGCGCCGGGGGCGAGGCCGATCCCGGCGGAGGCGCGGGCGGCGCTCACCGCCTGGTCGAGCGGCGAGGCGGTCCACCTCGAGGAAGGCCCGGTGCGGCGCGCGCATCAACGGCTACTCCGCGAGTTCATCGAGGAGCATCTCGCCGATCGGACCCCGCTTCGCGCTTGGCGTGCATGGGAGTCGGAGGACCGATGATCCTCGGGACCGCCGGGCACATCGACCACGGCAAGACCGCGCTGGTGCGCGCGCTGACCGGCGTCGAGACCGACCGACTGCCGGAGGAACGGCGCCGCGGCATCACCATTGCGCTGGGATTCGCGCCCCTGCGGCTCGACGGACTCCCGCCGATCGGAGTGGTCGACGTCCCGGGCCACGAGGCCTTCGTGCGCACGATGCTCGCGGGTGCCAGCGGAATTGACGTGGCGCTCCTCGTCGTCGCGGCCGACGAGGGGGTGAAGCCGCAGACACGTGAGCACCTCGAGATCGTCCGGCTCCTTGCGGTGCCGCGGCTCGTCGTCGCGCTCACCAAGCGCGACCTCGTCGACCCCACCCGGGCTGCCGAGGTCGACGCGGCGGTGCGCACACTGCTTGCCTCCACGCCATACGCCGACGCGGAGCGCTGCGAGGTCTCGAGCGTCACGGGGGAGGGAATCGAGGCGCTCAGGGCCGCGCTCGCACGCGCGGCCCACACCGTCCCCGGTCGCACGGACGCCGATCCCTGGCGACTCCCTGTCGATCGCGTCTTCTCCGTCCGTGGCGCGGGGACCGTGGTGACCGGCACCGCGTGGAGCGGTCGGCTCGCGCGCGAGGCCGCGGTTCGCCTCCTGCCGACCGGGCGTGAGGCGCGGGTTCGGACCATCGAGATGCACGGATCTGCGGTGGAGGAGGCGCGCGGCGGGGCCCGCGTCGCCCTCGCCCTCGCCGGGCTGGCCCGCGAGGAGGTGCCGCTCGATGCGGTTCTCGTGCGTGCGGATGAGCGGTGGGAGACGACCCGTGTGCTGCGCGCCGACGTGGCACTGGTCCAGGGCGCGGATCCGGTCGGCCCACGCCATCGCCTCCGCTTCCACGTCGGCACGGCCGATGTCGGCGCGCGCTGCGTCGCGCTCGGTGGGCCGCTGGTCGGCGGCGAGGCACGCGCCGTGCGAATCGTCCTCGATGCCCCTGTCGTCCTCCGCGCCGGCGATCGGTTCGTCCTCCGCGGTGGCGCGCGGATCGGTACACTGGGCGGTGGGTACGTCACCGATCCGCTCCCCACGTCGGCGCGCGCGCGCCCCAGGCCGCACCCCGCGGCCCCCGATGCCGAGCGCCTCGGCTGGATGCTCGAGGAGGCGGCGGCCACCGGACTCGCGCTCGCCCCACTCCCGCAGCGGCTGGGTCGGCGCCCGGCTGAGGCGCAACGGCTCGTTCGTCCGCTTGAGCGCGTCGTCGAACTCGATGGCCGACTCCTGCGCGCGGAGCATCTCGACGGTGCGCGGCAGCGGTTGCTGAGCATCGTCGATGCGGCGCACGCAGCGAATCCGCTCGCGCCGGGGTGCGATCGCCAGACCGCGCGGGCCGCACTCCGGGTCGCGCCGGGGGTCGCGGACGAGGTGATTCGACGAGCCGAGCGCGCGGGGGTGCTGGTCGGCGAGGGGCCGTGGCTACGGCGCCCGTCGCATCGGCCCGCGGAGGATGCGGGCGTCCGCTCACGCCGGGACGCCGTGCGAGGCCGCCTGGACGCAGCCGGCACCACGCCGCCCTCCCGCACGGAGCTGGTCACGGAGTTCGGCAAGGACGTTATTGCCATCCTGCGGCAGCTGGAACAGGAGCGTGCGGTCGTCGCGGTCGCGATGGATTGGTGGTTCAGCGTCGGGGCCGTCCG
>JBMTAR010000131.1:0-5917 GCA_049428925.1 Gemmatimonadaceae bacterium | reverse complement strand
CGCCGCGACCCCGTGGGTCGCGGCGCCTCATTGCAGCGATGCGTCAGTTACTTGGACTTCGCGATCGCGGACTTCTGACGAGCGGCGGTGTTCCGATGAATGAGACCCTTCCGCGCGGCCCGGTCGAGCAGCTGGGTCGCCTTCTTCTTGGCGGCGGGAGTGGACTCGGTCGACTTCGCGGTCTTCAGCGCGGTCCGGAGCGCGGCCCGCTGCGACCGGTTGCGCGCGGTCGCCGCCTTGGTCTTGCGCATGTTCTTCTTCGCGGACGCGATTCTCGGCACGACGGATCTTCCTTTCAAATGGGGATCGACACCTCGCGCCCCTGCGCGGGTGACAGCTAGGAAACGTGGGCGGGACGTCGAGCTAAGTCAAGGGAGCGTCGTGCTTTGACTCCGCTCGCCGGGCGCCCTACCTTACGACTCGACTGCCCGTGACGGGCCTCATCCGATCCGCGTGACCCTCGCCTCTTCTTCGCCCGCCGACGGCACGTTCGTCGTCGACATCTCCGGCTTCAACGGGCCCCTCGACCTCCTCCTCTCCCTGCTGAAGGATGAGGCGATCGATATCTACGACATCCCGGTCGCGCGCATCTGCGAGCAGTTCCTCGCGCGGATGCATGCGCTCCAGCTGAACGAGGCCGCCGAGTATCTCGAGATGGCGGCCCGCCTCATCCGCATCAAGGCGCAGATGCTCCTGCCCCGGAAGGAAGGCGACGAGGGGTGGGAGGATCCACGGACGGAGCTCGTGCGCCGCCTGCTGGAGTACCAGCAGATGCGCGAGGTCGTTGAGGTGCTCGAGAAGCTCGGCGAGGATCGGCGGAGCCGGTTCAATCGGAGCTTTCTGCAGCAGGCGGCCGCCCCGCCGCCAGCACCACTCGCCCTCTCCCTCACCGATCTCCTCTCGGCGGTGGACCGCGTCCTGCGCGCGGCGCGGACCCCCTCCATCCACGAGGTGATTCCGCGCCCCCTCGATGTCGACGGCGCGATCACCGTGGTGCGTGCCGTGCTACGGCTCCGAGCACAGGCGCGCTGGCGTGACGTGGTCCGTGAGGGCGCGGAACCCTGGGAGGTCCTGTCGGGCCTCCTCGCGCTGCTCGAGCTCGCGAAGCAGAGCGAGCTGCATCTGACCCAACTGCGACCCTTTGCTGACGTGGAGATCCGCCGTGAATTCGCTGGCGAAGCTGCTTGAGGCTGCCCTCTTCGCGAGCCCTCGACCGATGGCGGTCGAGGAGCTCGCCGCGCTCGACCCGGAGGCGACCCCCGCGGCGGTGCAGGCGGCGCTCGAGGAGATCCGGGAGCACTACGACGTCGATGGTCACGGCGTCGCGCTCATCGCGGTCGGCGCCGGCTGGCAGATCCTGACGCGCCCCGAGTACACCGAGGCCATCGAGCGGGCGCAGTTCGCCGTGCGTCCGCAGCGGCTCTCCCCGGCGGCACTCGAGACGCTCGCGATCATCGCGTATCGCCAGCCGATCGGCCGCGCCGAGGTGGCGGAGAGCCGTGGCGGCGACGTCGGGGCGGTGCTGAAGAACCTGCACGAACGTGGGCTCGTCGACGTGGTCGGCCGCGCCGAGGGGCTCGGTCGGCCGCTCCTCTACGGGACCACCCCGCTGTTCCTCGAGCAGTTCGGCCTCCGGCACCTCGAGGAGCTCCCCCGGAGCGACGAGCTCGCCATCGCCCTCCGCCGCGATGCCACCGTCTCGTCGGCCGAACCGGCGGCGGAACCGGCGGCCGAGCGAGGTGCGGAGCCGGCAACGGAACCGGTGGCCGATTCCACGGCCGAGCCGACCTCGGAGCCGGCCTCACAGGATCTGGTTCCCGAAGCGGCGGTCGTGGCGCCGGAGGGTGACGTGACCGTGGCGGCCAGTGAACCCGATTCGACGGTCCCCTCCCCGTGACCGACGAGGCGATGCGGATCCACCGGGCGCTCGCGCGCGCCGGGATCGCGTCGCGACGCAAGGCCGAGACCCTCGTCGCCGAGGGGCGCGTGCGCATCAACGGGGAGGTGGCCCGCACGGGACAGTCAGTCGATCTCGCGAAGGACGCCATCACCGTCGATGGTCGACCGGTGGTGCTCCCGCAGGAGACGACCTGGCTGGTGCTCAACAAGCCGGCTGGCGTGCTGACCACCGCGCACGATCCTGAAGGACGACGGACGGTGTTCGACCTCGTTCCGCCGCGCCCGGGGCTCACCTACGTCGGTCGCCTCGATTACATGACGGAGGGTGTGCTCCTCCTCACCACGGACGGCGAGGCGGCGCACCGCCTCACGCATCCCAGCACCGGCGTGGAACGGACGTATGTCGCGACGGTCCGCGGCCACATACGCGAGGCGGCCGCCGCGATCCGCGCGGGGGTCGACCTCGAGGATGGGCACGTCGTCCCCGAGGTGGTCGAGGTACACGAGGGACCGGCCCCGCGCACTTGGGCGCTCCATCTGACGATCCGCGAGGGTCGGAACCGCGAGGTGCGTCGGCTCTGCGACGCCGTCGGGCTCGAGGTCCTGCAACTCGTCCGCACCGCCTTCGGACCCGTGCGGCTCGGTGCCCTCGCCCCGGGCGCGTCCCGCGCGCTCTCGCCGAAGGAGCGCGACCTGCTGCGCGCCCTGCTGCGGCCGCGGCGTGGGGGCCGCGGATGACCGCGGTGGATCCCCGCGCCGCCGCGCGGCCGGAGATCGCGGTTCTCCCGAGCGACGTCGCCGACCGCATCGCCGCCGGCGAGGTGGTGGAGCGACCGGCCTCCGTGGTGAAGGAGCTTGTCGAGAACGCGCTCGATGCCGGCGCGACGACGATCGACATCGAGATCCGTGAGGGGGGGCGTGCGGCCATCCGCATCAGCGATGATGGCCACGGCATGGACGCGCCGAACGCCGCGCGCGCCGTCCTCCGCCACGCGACGAGCAAGATCCGTGACGCCGAGGACCTCGTCGGCGTCGCGAGCTTCGGGTTCCGCGGGGAGGCCCTGCCCGCGATCGGGTCGGTAGCGATCCTCACGATCGAGACGGCGTCCGCCGACGGCGATGGCGTCCGGGTGGTCGTCGAGGGCGGTGCGCCGTCCCTCACGGGCCACGTGGCGCGTCGGCGCGGGACGACGGTGACGGTCGAACGGCTCTTCTTCAATACGCCCGCTCGGCAGAAATTCATGCGGGGGGCACGGGCCGAGTGGCGCGCGGTGAGTGAGGTCGTCGCGACGATGGCGCTCGTGCGGCGCGACGTGCGGATCGCACTCACGCACGACGGGAAGGAACAGTGGACCCTCCCGGCCTCGTCCGATCTGCGCGCGCGCGTCGCGCCGCTCTGGGGTCGTGAGGTCGCCGATCGCTTCGTCACCGTGGAGGACGTCACCGGAACCGTGCGCGTCTCGGGGATCGTCGAACGGCCAAGCGATGTGGGGACCGCCGCGCGCCGCGTCTTCCTCACGGTGAACGGCCGCGCCATCCGCGACCCGGGCCTTGTCCGCGCGGCAGAGGCCGCGTACCGCACGACGATCCCCGCCGGCGTGCGTCCGAGCCTCCTCCTCGAGGTGGAGCTGCCCGGCCGTGAGCTCGACGTAAACGTGCATCCCGCCAAGGCGGAGGTGCGCTTCGCCGACCGGTGGACGGTCGAGCGCGCGGTCGAGCGCGCCGTGCGTCGCGCCCTCGGCACCGAGGATGCGGCGGCGGTGATGGGCACCTTTGCGCCCGCCCCCGCCGCGGTGCTCCCGCTCGGGACGATCAGCGAGCCGGAGGCCCTACGGACGCCGGCGGCGATGGCGCCGGCGCCGCTCTTCGATGCCGTGCCTGCCTCGGAGCCCATCCCGGTGCCCGCAGCGCGCCCCGAGGAGGAGTTCGTCGTGCCGTCGCTCGTGCAGCTCCATCGCACCTACCTGGCCTTCGAGCGCGAGGATGCGCTGGTGCTCATCGATCAGCACTCGGCGCACGAGCGCGTGCTCTATGAGCGCTTCCTGCAGGGGTTCGAAGGCGGTCGGGTGACGGCGCAACGGCTCCTCTTCCCGCTGACGCTCCACCTCTCGGCCGCTGAAGCCGAGGCCTTCGAGGCGCATCGGGAGCTCTTCGCACGGCTCGGTTTCGAGGGCGAAGGGTTCGGCGGCACTAGCCTGCTCGTGCACGGCGTACCGAATCCGCATCCGAGGTTCGACGCCGAGCGATGCCTGCGCGAGACGCTCGCGGCCTTCACCGGCGACCGGGCGGCGGGCACCATTGCCACGCACGAACGCCTCATTGCCACCGTCGCCTGCAAAGCGGCGGTGAAGGCCGGGGACCTGCTCGCACCCGATGAGATGCGGGCGCTCTACATCGCGCTCGCGCGCACCACGCTCCCCGCCCACGACGTGCACGGGCGCGCGACCATCCTGCAGGTTCCGTGGGACGAGGTGGATCGACGCTTCGGTCGCCGATGACCGCGCCGCGCCCCCTCACGATCATCACTGGGCCGACCGGGGCGGGGAAGTCGGCCCTCGCGTTGGCGCTCGCGGAGGCGCACGGGGCCGTGATCATCAGCGCGGACTCGCGCCAGATCTACCGCGGCTTCGACATCGGGACGGCGAAACCGACGACGGAAGAGCGCGCACGGGTGCCCCACGAGGGGATCGATGTCGCGGCGCCGAACGAACGATGGTCCGCCGGCCGTTGGGCGCGTGAGGCCGCGGGATGGATCGCGGCGGCGGAGCAGGCGGGGCGTCCGGTGATCGTCTGCGGGGGGACCGGCCTCTGGCTCCGTGCGCTCGTGTCGCCGCTGGCGCCCGTCCCCGCGCTCGACGCGTCGCGTCGCGCATCGCTCGCTGAGGCGTTGAGCGCCCTGTCGACGGCGGAACTCCGCCGCTGGGTCGAGACGCTCGATCCGGCCCGTGCGGAATTGGGGCGCGCGCAGTTGCTGCGCGCCGTTGAGATCGCGCTGCTCTCGGGGACGCGGCACGGCGATGCGCTCGCCGCTGCCCCGGCGGAGCCCCCGCGCGCCGCCCGATGGCTCCTTGTCGACCCGGGCGCCGAGCTCGAGGCGCGGCTCGTCCGGCGGCTGCACGAGATGGTTGCGGCCGGATGGGAGGACGAGGTGCGTCTTCTCATCGACGCAGTGTCGCCCGAGGCGCCGGCGTGGAACGCCTGCGGCTATCGGGAGGTTCGAACGGAGGTGGCCGCGGGCCGCACGATCGGCGGGGTGCTCGAAACGGTGCGGGTCGCCACGCGACGGTATGCGAAGCGGCAACGGACCTGGTTCCGTCACCAGCTCGCGGGGAGTAGCGTCACGCGGTTGACCGAGACGGGGGACGCGGCCCGTGAGGCCGCGTTCCGATGGTACGAGGAGAAGAGATGAAGATCGGCCTGACCTGCTATCCGACATATGGGGGCTCCGGGGCCGTCGCGACGGAGCTCGGCATCGCGCTCGCCGCCCGCGGGCACGAGGTGCACTTCATCTCGTATGAGCATCCGTTCCGCCTCCCGCACTTCCTGCCGCGGGTGTACTTCCACGAGGTCAGCATCGGGACGTACCCGCTCTTCGAGTACCCGCCCTACGATTTGGCGCTGGCGGTGCGGATGCACGATGTGGTGTTGGCGCACGAACTCGATCTCCTGCATGTCCACTACGCGATCCCGCACGCGACGAGCGCCTGGATCGCCAAGGAGATGCTGCGCGAGCAGGGGCGGCGGCTCCCCGTCGTGACCACGTTGCACGGGACCGACATCACGATTGTCGGGCAGGACCAGTCGTACCGGGCCATCACGCACTTCTCCATCGAGAAGTCGGACCGCATCACCGCGGTGTCGGAGTGGCTGCGCGCCGAGACGATCAGCACGTTTGCCTGCGAGTGTCCCGTCGAGGTGATCCCGAACTTCGTGGATCCCACCGTCTTCGACCGGGCTCGGCACGGCACGGCGCTGCGCGAGGAGCTTGGTGGCGGGTTACCCGTGCTGATGCACATCT
>JBMTAR010000130.1:0-5920 GCA_049428925.1 Gemmatimonadaceae bacterium | reverse complement strand
GGGGCGCGGTTCCGGCGGTATCGCACCATGTACTCGGTGGCGATGTGCTGTGCGTCGGCAGCGCTCCCGCCGTTGCCGCAGAACAGGAGTGTCCCGCCAGCGCGCACGGTGGCGCGGAAGCGCTCGACCGCCGCATCAATCCCGGCCTCGAGCGCGACGGCGGCGCGCTGTGCCGTCTCGGCGAGGTCGTGCAGGTGCGTCCGGTGCGGGGAGGTCGACATCAGCGGCTCCTGTGCGAGGGCCGGGGTGGCGACCGCGCCCCCCGGCGGGTGGGTCAGTTGCGGATCGCGGCGAGTCGCGCCATCGCCGCCTCGGCCCGCGCGCCGACGGCCGTCGGTTCGGCCTCGAAGGCCCAGGTGACGCACGCGTCCGCGGCCAGCAGGTCGAGCGCGACCTCACGCGCCGACCCACGCGCCCGCTCCGCGAGCACTTCGTCGAGCAGCGATCCCGCCGCGTCGAGGAGCGCATCGGCGACCGACCGCTCCGCCTCAGGGAGTGAACGAAGCACCTCGGTCACCCGCGCAACCAGACGCGGCGGGGCCTCGGCACCCGCCGTGGCGATCCACGTTACCGCGCGTTCCATCTCAGGCGGCTCCTACCGCGGCGCGGACAACCTCGGCCACGACGGCGGGCATCCCCGCGACCTCCGCGGCGGCGACCCCGGCCTGCGCCATATGCTCCTTTCCACCACCACGGACGCCGGTACGCGCCGCGACCTGCTTGACCAGCCCGACGGCGGTGATGCCGCGCGACCGAAGATCATCGGTGACCACCAGGACGAGCGCGCCCTTCCCATCCGCGAAGGCGGCGCAGATCGCCCCGACCCCACTCCCGAGCTGCTCACGTAGCACGTCACCGAGCGCCTGCAGGGCTTTCATATCGTCCGCCTCCACCACCTTGCAGAGGAGCGAGCCGCCACCCGCGAGGGGCTCCGCGCCCGCGAGGAGGTCGGCGGCCTGGCCGCCACCACCACGGAGCGCCTCCTCGAGCTTCTTCTCCAACGTGCGCTTCTCCTGCAGGAGCGCGTCCAGCTTCCGGCCGAGCAGCTCCGCGGTCGGCGTGTTCACCTTGAGGCGCGCCGCCACCTCGTGGAGCGCCTGATCGCGCTGGGTGAGGAGCTCGTAGGCCCCCCGCCCCGTGACCGCCTCGATGCGGCGGACTCCGGCGGCGACGCCCCCTTCGGAGACGATGCGGAAGGCGCCGATCTGGCCCGTGTTCCGCACGTGCGTCCCGCCACAGAGCTCGGTGGAACGCCCGGGGATGTCCACGACGCGAACGACGTCGCCGTACTTCTCGCCGAAGAGGGCCATCGCCCCACCGGCCACCGCGTCCGCGTAGGCCATCTCGGCGATCCGCACCTCGGCGTTGGCCCAGATGCCCTCGTTCACCATCTGCTCCACCGCCGCCGACTGAGCCGCAGTGAGCGGTCCGTGATGCGTAAAGTCGAAACGCAGGCGCTCGGGAGAGACGAGGGAGCCCGCCTGGTGCACGTGTGCGCCGAGGACGTGCCGGAGCGCGGCGTGCAGGAGGTGGGTCGCGGTGTGGTTGCGCTCGGTGTCGCGACGGCGGTCGGCCGGAACTCGGGCGTGCACCGTTTCGAAGCGCGGCTTCGCCGACGGCGTGCCGATCGCCGCCACGCGGCCGTCGAACTTACGGACCTCGGCCACCGGGAGGGTCCAATCACTCCCGACGATCTCGCCGCCATCGGACACCTGACCGCCGGATTCCGCGTAGAACGGCGACTCGCGGAGCATCACCGCGACCTGTCCCCCCTCGAGGGTGCGGACCGCGGTGACGAGGGTCTCCACCTCTGTGTGGTCGTAGCCGACGAACCGCCCCGTCGGCGACTCGGGGCCGTGCTCCCATTGGGCGAGGTCGTTGAACTCATCGGTCACGACCGAGATGCGGCGCGACTTGCGGTCCGCCTGCGACATCCGGCGCTGCGTCTCAAGCGCCTGCTCGAAGCCAGCGATGTCGACCAGATACCCGCGCTCGCGCGCCATCAGCTCCGTGAGGTCAATCGGGAAGCCAAAGGTGTCGTAGAGCCGAAAGACGTCCTCGCCGCTGATGGTGCCGCGCACGGCGCTGGAGCCCTGCGTGCTCGCCGCGGGGGCGAGCTCCTCGAAGCGGGAGAGCCCCCCCTCGACGGTCGCGAGGAAACGCTCCTCCTCCGCTCGGGTGGTCTCGAGGATGTGATGCTGGCGGACGTGCAGCTCCGGGAACTGCTGCCGCATCTCCCGGATCACGACCTCAACGACGTGGACGAGGGTCGGTTCGCGACGGCCCAGGAGCCAGGCGTGGCGGACGGCGCGCCGAAGGATGCGGCGGAGTACGTAGCCGCGCCCCTCATTGCTCGGGAAAACGCCGTCGGCGAGGAGGAAGGCCACCGCGCGGGCGTGATCCGCAAGGACGCGGAAGGAGGCCGAGTGCGGGTCGTCGTAGTCGTACGCGCGTCCCACCGCCTGCGAGACTGCCGCCAGGAGCGGCGCGAAGAGATCGGTGTGGTAGTTGTTCGAGACGCCCTGCATCACCGCCGCGATGCGCTCGAGCCCCGCACCGGTGTCGACCGATGGCTTGGGGAGCGGGAGAAGGGTCCCGTCCGCCTGCCGGTCGTACTGCATGAAGACGAGGTTCCAGATCTCGAGGAAGCGTCCCGCCTCCGCTCCCTCGACGAAGGCGTCGAGCGAGAAGTCGGTCCGGGTGAGGTCAGTCCACTCCCCCGTCGCGCCGTCCGGGAAGCGGAAGTCCTTCGTCAGGTGCGCGAGGTCGACGTAGAGCTCGGTGCACGGCCCGCAGGGGCCGGTGTCGGCCATCTGCCAGAAATTGTCCTTCTCGCCGAGACCGTATATCCGCTTCGGCGCGATCCCAGTCTCCTGCTCCCAGAGGGCGCGCGCCTCGTCGTCGTCCTTGTACACGGAGACGCGGATGTGCTCGGCAGGGATGGCGAGGTCGCGGGTGACGAACTCCCAGGCGAAGCGGATCGCATCCCGCTTGAAGTAATCGCCGAAGGAGAAGTTGCCGAGCATCTCGAAGAAGGTGTGATGTCGGGCCGTATGCCCCACCTGCTCAAGGTCATTGTGCTTCCCACCCGCGCGCACGCACTTCTGGCTCGTCGTGGCGCGGCGGTTGCCCTCGGGCGGTGCCTCCTGCCCGAGGAAGACCTTCTTGAACTGAACCATCCCCGCGTTCGTGAAGAGCAGGGTCGGGTCGTCGGCGGGGACGAGCGTGGACGACTCGCGAACCGCGTGCTGCTGGCGGGCGAAGTGGTCGAGGAAACGGCGTCGGATTTCAGCGGCGTGCATGGCGCCAAATCTAACAGGGACGGGCGGCTGTGGCCCGTCTCAACTCGGGCGTAGCGTCGCCCCCGCGCGCTCGAGCCGTCCGAGTGCCGCCGCATCAAACCGCCCAGTCAGATCAATCCACTCCCCTGTCGCATCAGGGGCCGCCACCACCTGTTCCCCGAATCGATGCGCCTCGGCGAGGACCCGCCCGTCGGTCGACGCGATGCGGAGCGTCACCATCGGCCGCCGACGCGCCAACGCCTCCCGGAGCAGTGTGCGGAGCGGCTCGAGCCCGGCGGCGCTCGCCGCCGACGTAAAGATCGAGCCGGGGGCCAGGTTCTCGATGCGTGCGCGGAGGGCCTCCGCGACATCAGCGTCGAGCCGATCCGCCTTGTTGAACACGTACACCATCGGAAGGTGCTGCACCTCGAGGTCGGCGAGCACCTGATCGACCACGAGCCGCTGCTCCTCCCACGAGGGGTGGCTGCAGTCGATTACGTGCAACAGGAGATCCGCCTCCGCCACCTCCTCGAGCGTGGCGCGGAAGCTCGCCACGAGATGGTGCGGGAGTTTGCGGATGAAGCCGACGGTATCGGTGAGGAGCACCGCCTGATGCTCCCCGAGGTCGACCTCGCGCGTGAGGGGATCGAGGGTCGCGAAGAGCCGGTCCTCGACGAAGACTTCACGGCTCCCCGAGATGCCGCGCAGGATCGAGCTCTTCCCCGCGTTGGTGTAGCCGACGAGGGCGGCGCGGAACTGCCCCATGCGCCCCGCCCGCTGTACCTGGCGCGCCTTCGTCACCTCCGCGAGCCGCTCCTTCAGGAGCTTGATGCGGTGGCCGACGAGCCGACGGTCGGTCTCGAGCTGCGTCTCACCGGGCCCGCGGACCCCGATGCCACCGCGGAACTTCTCGAGGTGGGTCCACATCCGGGTGAGCCGCGGGAGCGAGTACTCCAACTGCGCAAGCTCCACCTGCATCCGCGCCTCGGCGCTCCGCGCGCGTACCGCGAAAATGTCGAGAATCAGCTCGGCGCGGTCGATCACCCGCTTGCCGAGCTCCCCCTCGAGGTTCTTCCCCTGCGCCGGCGAGAGCTCGTCATCGAAGATGACGAGGGTGGCCTGCGTGGCGGTCAGCAGGAGCTTGAGCTCCTCGACCTTGCCGCGCCCGATGTAGGTAGAGGGGTCGGGGCGATCAAGCTGCTGCGTGAGCGTCCCGACGACGAGCGCGCCGGCGGTGTCTGCCAGACGCGCGAGCTCCTCGAGGTGCTCCGTCACGTGGTGGCGGTCGGTCCCGCGCTTGAGCGGCGCACCGACGAGGACCGCGCGCTCCTGCGGCGGCGTGAGTTCGATCAGGTCCCTCATCGCCGCACGCTGCCGTCACTCGCGAAGGGTCGCGTGAGCCGCCCGAACGGCGTGACATAGTCGAACTGCCCCGTCACGCGATACTGCAGCGATCCAGTGGTCAGGAAGCGCACGCCGACCATCGCCACCGCGTCGAGCGCGAACTGCACCGGGACCACAACGGTGGACGTCGTGACGGGTTCGAGCGTGACAATGCGGTCGAGCTGCCCCGTCGCGACCTGTGTCGAGTCGACCCAGACGACGTAGCGGAGCGCACCGACGTCGAGCCGGAAGTCGTTCGGATTCTCCACGCGGAGGGTCACTTCGAGCGAGCCCCCACGGGCCGAGAACCCCGTGACCTTGGTGTCGGCGACCGTCACGATCGGGTTCTGGAACGCGCGCTTCGCGATCGACGCACAGCCGGCGACGGCCAATACCCCCCCGAGCGCGAGCCCCACGGCGAGTCGTCTCATCCAACCTCCGGCACAGCAGGTGACGCGGTCCGTGACGCGGACCGCCGCGACGCCCACCACGCGAGGCGCTTCGCGATCTCCTTCTCCATCCCCATCCCGCCGGGCGCATAGAACGTCGCGTCGGCGACCTCGTCCGGAAGGTAGTCCTGCGGCACGTACGCGTCGGGCACGTCGTGGGCGTACTGGTACCCCGCACCGTACCCGAGGTCACGCATCAGCGCCGTGGGGGCGTTTCGGATATGCAGCGGCACCGCTGCCGCCGGCGTCCGCCGGGCGGCCTCGAGCGCGGCGCCCCACGCCAGGTAGACACGGTTCGACTTGGGCGCCGTGGCGAGGTACACCGCCGCCTCCGCCAGGGCGAGTTCCCCCTCGGGGGAGCCGAGCACCTCGAACGCCTCCCGCGCCGCGAGGGCGATCGTGAGGGCGTGCGGGTCAGCGAGTCCGACGTCCTCGGCGGCGAAGCGGATCGTCCGCCGCGCGATGTAGCGTGGGTCCTCGCCCCCGTCGATCATTCGCGCCAGCCAGTAGAGCGCCCCCTGCGGATCCGACCCCCGCAGCGCCTTGTGGTAGGCGGAGATGAGGTTGAAATGCTGCTCCCCCGCCTTGTCGTAGTGGGCGACGCGCTGCTGCATCGCCGCCTCGACGAGCGCGGTGGTGATAGTCTCCGTGGCGAGCGCGGCCGCGGCCTCGAGCACGGTGAGCGCCCGCCGTGCATCGCCGTCGGCACACTGGGCCAGGAGGTCACGCGCCGCGGCCTCCAGCGTCACCCCCAGCGCGCCCAGTCCACGCTCGGTGTCGACCATCGCCCGGTCGAGCACCGTCCCG
>JBMTAR010000129.1:0-5934 GCA_049428925.1 Gemmatimonadaceae bacterium | reverse complement strand
CGCGCGGTCCTCGACGATCGCAGCGACACGCTCAACTACCGCATCCGCGACGGGGAACTGCAGAAGACGCCCTACATGCTCGTGCTCGGCAAGCGGGAGGCCGAGGCGGGGCAGGTGGCGGTGCGCGTCCGCGGCGCCGGGAAGAAGCAGGAGGTCGTCGCCCTCGACGCCTTCGTCGCGCGGGTGACCGAGGAGATCCGCGCCCGCGCACTCACCCCGTCCTCCGCCGGAGCCGAGGCGTGACCCGCCACGCGGCGACCGGCCTCGTGCTCGCCGCCGCGCTCTGCGCCGGGCTCGCGTCCGCGCCATCGCTGGGGGCCCAGGCCCTCGAGACGCCGAGGCTGGACGCTGGCCGCGTCACGGGCGAAGTGCTCGCCGGCACCTACGCGGGAATCGGCGGCTTCCTGATTGGTCGCGCGACGGCTGTGCGCCTCGCCGAGGTCGCTGGTGCCGTCGAGGAGCCGACGCTCCGTCGGGTCGGGTGGGCTGGGGGTATCCTCGGCGGTGGCCTCGCGACCGCCGGCGTCGTCTACGGCATCGGTGGGCTCGGCGAGACTGCCGGCGACTTCGACGCCACCTGGCTCGGTTCCGGTGCCGGGTTCGTCCTCTCCGCCACGGTGGCGCGACTCCTGTTCGGCGCGGATGGGGCCCCACCCGAGGGGATGCGACCCGCTGCGCGCTGGGCGACCATCAACGCGCTCGCGCTCCTCCCCGCCATCGGCGCCACCATCGGCTTCAACTCCACGCGGCGCATCGCCGTGCCTCTCTCCGCCCAATGAGCCACTCTCTCCCGCCCGAGCGGACGCCGGTCATCGTCGCCGCCGCCCGCACCCCGATCGGCCGTTTCCTCGGCGGCCTCTCCACCCTAGCCGCCCCGGAGCTCGGTGCGATCGCCATCCGGGCCGCCGTCGCACGCGCGGGCGTCGACGTGGCCGCGATCGGCGAGGTCATCATGGGGAACGTCCTGCAGGCCGGCGTCGGGCAGGCGCCGGCGCGCCAGGCGGCGATCAAGGCCGGCATCCCGGGCGCCGTCCCCGCCGTGACGATCAACAAGGTCTGCGGCTCGGGGCTACAGGCGGTGATGCAGGCTGCGCAGGCGATCCGCGCCGGTGACGAGATGCTGCTCGTCGCGGGCGGGCAGGAGTCGATGTCGAACGCGCCGCACTATGTCCGCGGGATGCGGACCGGGGTGAAGTTCGGCGCGCAGACGATGGACGACGGCCTCATCGCTGACGGTCTCTGGTGCGCCTTCCACGCGCGGCATATGGGCGGCCACGCCGAGTACACCGCGAAGAAGGCGGGGATCACCCGCGCCCGGCAGGATGAGCTGGCGCTCGCCTCGCATCAGCGCGCCGTCGCCGCGATCGCCGACGGGCGGTTCCGCGACGAGATCGTCGCAGTGGAGGTGCCGGGGAAGAAGGGGCCGACCGTCGTCGACACCGACGAGGGGCCGCGCGCCGACACGTCGCTCGAGGCGCTCGCGAAGCTGCGCCCCGCCTTCGGCAAGGATGCGCCGAAGGAGATGACGCCCGAGGAGCTCACCGTCACCGCCGGCAACGCGCCAGGAATGAACGACGGCGGCGCCGCGCTCGTGGTCGCGTCCGAGGCGTACGCACGGGCGCACGGCCTCCCGATCCTCGCGCGGATCACCGGCTACGCGTCGGGCGGCGGAGCGCCCGAGGACCTCTTCTTCGCGCCGATCGTCGCCGTGCAGAACCTGATGGCGAAGACCGGGACGCGCATCGAGGACTACGACCTGATCGAGGCCAATGAGGCGTTCGCCGCCCAGGCGCTCGCCGACGGCGATGCCCTGGGCTGGGACTGGACCCGGGTGAACGTCCACGGCGGCGCGATCGCCCTCGGCCACCCGATTGGGGCGAGCGGTGCCCGCGTTCTCGTCACGCTCCTTCACGCGCTCCGGCAGCACGACAAGCGCACCGGGCTCGCCACGCTCTGTCTCGGCGGCGGGAACGCCGTCGCGCTGAGCGTCGAGCGCGTCTGACCCCTCCTTCGGCTCCATCCCTCCGCTGACGCCATGACCACGACCTCCTCTCCCGACCGTTTCGCCGTCATCGGCGCCGGCCAGATGGGCAACGGGATCGCCCACGTCTGCGCCGCGAGCGGCTTCGACGTCACCCTGATCGACGTCGCCGCCGACGCGCTCGCCAAGGCCGTCGCGACGATCGAGAAGAACCTTGACCGCCAGGTGAAGAAGGGGGCGCTCGACGCCGCCGCGAAGGCCGCGGCGCTCGGCCGCATCCGGACGGCCACGACGCTCGACGCCGTCGCCGGCGCGACCGTCGTCGTCGAGGCCGCGACGGAACGCAAGGCGCTCAAGCTCGAGATCTTCCGCGATCTCGACCGTCTCGCCGACGCCGGCGCGATTCTCGCGACCAACACCAGCTCGATCTCGATCACCGAGATCGCCGCTGTCACGAAGCGCCCCGCGGCCGTGATCGGGATGCACTTCATGAACCCGGTGCCGGTGATGCAGCTCGTCGAGGTGATCCGCGGGCTCGCGACCAGCGACGCCGTCAACGCGCGTACCGTCGCGCTCGCGAAGGCCCTCGGCAAGACGCCGGTCGAGGCGAACGATTTCCCGGGATTCATCGCGAACCGGATCCTGATGCCGATGATCAACGAGGCCTGCTTCGCCGTGATGGAGGGTGTCGGCACGCCCGCCGCGATCGACGAGGTGATGAAGCTCGGGATGAACCATCCGATGGGCCCGCTGACGCTCGCGGACTTCATCGGCCTCGATACCTGCGTCGCCATCCTCGAGGTGCTGCACGAGGGGCTCGGCGACCCGAAGTACCGCCCCTGTCCCCTGCTCAAGAAGTACGTCGCGGCCGGCTGGCTCGGCCGCAAGTCGGGACGCGGCTTCTACGAGTACCCCGCGAGCTGACCCGACCGATGCGCCTCCCCTCCCCCCAGGTGCCCGCGTGATGGACCCCCTCCTCGACCTGACCGAGGAGCAGCGCGCGATCGTCGAGACCGCGCGCGCCTTCGCCGATGAACGGCTGCGACCTTTCGCCGCCGCGTGGGACCAGGACGCACACTTCGAGGCGAGTCTCGTGCCCGCCCTCGGTGCGCTCGGCTTCCTCGGGATGCTCCTCCCGGCCGAGCACGACGGGCTCGGGCTCGACACGCGCAGTTACCTCCTCGCCCTCGAGGAGATCGCGGTGGCCGACGCCTCGACGGCCGTGCTGATGTCCGTGCACAACTCGCTCCCCACGCAGATGCTGCTCCGCTTCGGGTCGGCGGCGCAGCAGGCGCGCTTCCTCGCGCCGATGGCGCGGGGGGAGCTGCTCGGCGCCTTCGCGCTCTCCGAACCCGAGGCGGGCTCCGACGCCGCGGCGCTCCGGTGTCAGGCACGCCGCGATGGCGACGACTGGATCCTTGATGGCGCCAAGAGCTGGGTGACGAGCGGATCGCACGCCGGCGTCATCCTCGCGATGGCCCGCACCGACACCGCCGAGGCGCGGCGCGGCGCGAGGGGCATCTCCGCGTTCGTCGTGACGCCCGACCTCCCGGGCTTCTCGGTGAGCAAGACAGAGGACAAGCTCGGGCTCCGCGCCTCGCCCACCGTGCAGCTCGTCTTCGACGGGATGCGCGTCCCCGGCGACCGCCTCCTCGGGGCGGAAGGACAGGGGTTCACCTACGCGATGCAGTCGCTCGAACACGGGCGCCTCGGGATTGCCGCGCAGGCCATCGGAATCGCGCGCGCCGCCTTCGAGGCCGCCACCGCGTACGTGCAGGAACGGAAGCAGTTCGGCAAGTCGATCGGCGAGTTTCAGGCGGTGCAGTTCAAGCTCGCCGATATGGCCACGCGCATCACTGCGGCGCGCGCCCTCGTGCACACCGCCGCTGCGGCGAAGGACCGCGGCGTCGCCGTCGGCCCGCAGGCGTCGATGGCCAAGCTCTTCGCCAGCGAGACCGCGATGTGGGTGACCACGCAGGCGGTGCAGCTCTTCGGCGGGTACGGCTACGTGAAGGAGTATCCCGTCGAGCGGTACTTCCGTGACGCCAAGGTCACCGAGATCTACGAAGGGACGTCCGAAATCCAACGCCTCGTCATCGGCAGGAGTGTGTTGTAATGAAGGTCTTTGACACCATCGCCAAGCTCGGTCACGAGCAGCTCGTCATCTGCGCGGACGACTCCGCCGGGTATCGCGGGATCATCGCGATTCACGACACCACGCTCGGCCCCGCGCTGGGCGGGACGCGCTTCTGGAACTACGCCTCCGACGAGGAGGCGATCGTCGACGCGCTCCGGCTCGCGCGTGGGATGACCTACAAGAACGCCGTCGCGGGGCTCAACCTCGGCGGCGGGAAGTCCGTCATCATCGGGGACAACCGCACCGCGAACCGCGAGATGATCTTCCGCGCCCACGGCCGCTTCGTCGAGTCACTCGGTGGGCGCTACGTCACCGCCGAGGACGTCGGGACCTCCACCTCGGATATGGATTACGTCCACATGGAGACCGACTACGTCTCGGGGCTTGCGACCAAGTCGGGCGACCCGTCGCCGGTCACCGCCCGCGGCGTCTTCCGTGCCATCCAGGCGTCGGCGATGCATCGGTGGGGTTCGTCCGACCTCGCCGGCAAGACCGTCACCGTGCAGGGCATGGGCAACGTCGGCACCTACCTCTGCAAGGAGCTCCACGCCGTCGGCGCGAAGCTCATCGTCAGTGACATCCGCGCGGAACGAGTGCAGCACGTGGTCGACACCTACGGGGCGACGGCCGTCGAGGGCGACGCGATCTACGCCGCGAAGGCCGACATCTTCGCCCCGTGCGCGCTCGGGGCCATCCTCAACGACGCGACCATCCCGGCCCTGAAGGTCGAGATCGTCTGCGGTGGCGCGAACAACCAGCTCCTCGAGCCGGAGAAGCACGGCGCCGAGCTCGAGAAGCGCGGGATCGCCTACGCCCCGGACTTCGTCGCGAACGCCGGCGGCGTCATCAACGTCTATGGTGAGCTCGCGGGGTGGACGCGTGAGCGCGCGCTCCGCAAGGCCGACGAGATCTACGACACGGTCCTCGGCGTCTACGCCATCGCGAAGGAGCAGGGCGTCTTCACCTACCTCGCGGCCGACACCCTCGCCGAGCGTCGCATCGCGGCGGTGCACGGGATGATGCGCACCTGGCCGCAGCACCCGCGGAAGGATTGATGATGGCCGAGCGCATTCCGATCGCCTCCGACCACGCCGGGTTCGAGCTCAAGGAGCAGCTCGTGGGGGCGCTGCGCGCGCTCGGCTATGAGCCCGACGACCTCGGAACCCACTCTGCGGCCTCGACGGACTACCCGGACTATGCGCATCCCCTCGCCGAGCAGGTGGAGTCGGGACGGGCCAAGCGCGGGGTGCTCCTCTGCGGGACCGGACTGGGGATGTCGTACGCGGCCAACCGGCACAAGGGTGTCCGCGCGGCGGTCGTGTGGAGCCCGGAGGTCGCGGGCTTCGCCCGGTCGCACAACGACGCGAACGTTCTGGTGCTCCCCGCGCGTTTCCTTTCCGAGGGGGACGCGGTCGCGATTCTCAAGACGTGGCTCGAGCCACCCTTCGAGGGCGGGCGGCACCAGGCGCGGGTTCAGAAGATCGAACGGGAGGCGTGATGGCCGGATTGAACTGGAATCGGTGGGAGCGGCGGCTGCCCGGTGCGGCGCTGCAGGGTGTCGACCCTGAGATCGCGGCGCTCGTCGGTGAGGAGGTGCGTCGGCAGTCCGAGGGGATCGAGCTCATCGCGAGCGAGAATTTCGTCTCGCCGGCGGTGCTCGAGGCACTCGGTTCGCAGCTCACGAACAAGTACGCCGAGGGCCTGCCGGGGAAGCGCTACTACGGCGGGTGTGAGGTCGTCGATCGGGTGGAGCAGCTCGCAATCGACCGGGCCAAGCAGCTCTTCGGTGCCGACCACGCGAACGTGCAGCCGCACT